>DASSZB010000173.1:0-3221 GCA_035702935.1 Dehalococcoidia bacterium | reverse complement strand
CGATCCTTGCGATCGCCGCGGTTGCCACAGCGCTCTTCTTCGCCCTGCACCTGGGCACGGACGACCTCGAGCGCTACGGCTACGGCGGGCTCTTCCTGATCACGCTCCTGCGCTCGGCGTCCGTCGTGGTGCCGATGCCCGGCGGGGGCATCGTTTTCGCCGCTGGGGGTCTGCTCGACCCCGCCTGGGGGATCCCGGCGCCGGTACTCGTGGGGCTCACCGCGGCCGTCGCCGAGTCTTTCGGCGAGCTCACCGGCTACGGCGCAGGCATGGGTGGGAGCACGATGGTCACGAAGCGGCGACTCTACAAGCGAGTCCGTGGGTGGATCCACGAACGCCCGTTCACCACTGTGTTTGCCATGTCGCTCTTCCCTTCGCCGGTATTCGATATCGCCGGGCTGGCGGCAGGCGCCGCCCGCGTCCCCATCCGCAAGTTTTACCCCGCCCTGCTCATTGGCAAGGCCATCCGGGGCATCACCGTGGCGACCATGGGGTTCTACGGCATCGGACTCATCGACCGCCTCTTCTCCTGATGGCCGAGAAGTCCTTCGCGGACCGTCCCCTTCTCGACAAGCTCGGCATCAAGCCTGGTATGCGCGTGGCCGTCGTGGGGGTTGAAGACGCCTCGTTCATGGCCGACCTTTCCGCGCGGACGAGCGACATCACGCTGAGAGAGCCGATATCGGAGACAGACGCCATATTCCTCAACGTCGAAGGCCCCGACGATGTGCGACGGCTCAATGACCTGCGCCGCCTAATCAAGCCAAACGGCGCGGTCTGGGCCGTCTTCCGCAAGGGCCGCGAACAATTCAACGAAAACGATGTCCTCCGGATAGGCCTCGAATCCGGTCTCGTCGATGTCAAGGTGGTCCGCTTTTCGGACACGCACACGGCCCTCAAGTTCGTGATCCGGAAGGCCGAACGCTGAGAGAACGGCCACCCGGGGTATACACCGAATTTATTTCGCCTTTTCTTCCGTCAGAGCCGATATTTAGTTGTTGCAACCGCCCGCTTAGTGGTATAATCATGGCCTAGAAGCTCCTTATCGCCTAATGAAGCGAGGTCAGGCATGAGAACAGCTGCATCAGACATAGAAGTTACGTTGAGGTTGGCGGTCTACCGGAGAGAAGTCGCCCGCCTTCCCGCCGATAGCCGAGGGGTCAAAGTCCGTGAGGGTACAGCCTGGGTGACGGTGGACGGGCAGGACAAGCTCCTCAGCCCGGGCGACCGCGTGACCTTCGAGCCCGGCCGCTTCCCGCCCGTCGTGACGTCGCTGGGGTCCGTCCCGCTCATCCTCGAGGTGTTCGGTGGCAAGCGCCCAAGCGCTGCATCGCTTACCCGCGGGCCGAGGCCCTTCAGTTCCAGGCCCCACGAGAACCCGCTGTGATTGTAGCGATCCCCGCTCTCGACGAAACCGACCGCAAGATACTTGCCCTGCTCCAGGCAGACGCCCGCATGACCAACGCAGCGATCGGCACGGAAGTGGGCCTCACCGCGCCCTCTGTCTTCGAGCGCATCCGCAAGCTGGAGCAGCGCGGGGTCATCCGGGGCTACTCCGCGGTAATTGACCCGAACGCCCTCGGCAAGGTGATGACGGCCTTCCTGCGCCTGACAGTTGCGGACGACGAGAGGTACGATTCCGGCGTGCAGGCGCTGCGGGACGACCCGGACGTGCTCGAGTGCTACCACGTGGCCGGAGAAGACTGCTTCCTGATCAAGACGAAGGTTGCCAGTCCGGCCGAACTGGAAGCCCTGCTGGGCCGTATCCGCGGCAGTATTACCGTGCAACGCAGCGTCACGATGATCGCCCTGTCTACCGTTAAGGAAGACACGCCCATCAGCATCTCCAGGTAGGGGCTCAGCGCCTCCGCCGTGCAATAATCATCGTCACTGAACGCACGAGCGCGGGGAGGTTTCTTATATGCTGCTGAAGGATCGTGTCGCCATCATCACCGGCGCCGGCTCTGGCATCGGCCAGGGCGTGGCGCAGCGCTTCGCCCGCGAAGGCGCGAAGCTGGCCCTTGTGGACATCCGCCCCGACTCGCTGGAGGACACCGCGGCGCAGCTGAAGGACAGCGGCACCGAGTTCGACACCTACACGGGTGACGTGTCTATTACCGCCGATGTCGAGGGGTTTTTCTCCGCGGCCGTGCAACGGTTCGGGCGGATCGATATCGCGGTTAATAACGCCGGCATCGGCAACCCGGTGGCGCCGTTGCACATGATGACGGACGAAGGCTTCGACCAGACGGTCGCGGTCAACCTGCGAGGGGTGTTCCTCTGCATGCGCGCGGCCGCCCGGCAGATGATCAAGCAGGGGGGAGGCGGCCGCATCATCAGCGTCTCCTCGCAGGCCGGGAAGACCGGTTTCCCGCTCCTCGGGCCCTACTGCGCCACGAAGGCCGGCGTCATCCTGATGACGCAGGCGATGGCCAAGGAAGTGGGGACGTTCAAAATCAACGTCAACTGTGTCTGCCCGGGCACTATTGACACGCCACTGCTGCGAGGCGGCCTGGATCCGATCCTGAAGGCCGCAGGGCAGGACCTGGAGGAGTGGGCGCTCAAGAACATGCCCACGATCCCGCTGGGCCGTGTCGGCTACCCGGCGGACGTCGCCAAGGTAATCACGTTCCTGGCCTCAGACGACGGCGACTACATGACGGGCCAGGCGATCAACATCACCGGCGGCCAGGAGATGCACTAGGGGCGCCCAGCTCACCGCGAACCGGGCGCAGGAGCCAGGCCTTACGCCCTACGTTCACTGTTCCCGAATTACGTTCCCGTCTGCGTCCGTCGCCAGCAGCCCCTTGCTCAGATCGAGCAAGACCAGCACATTGCCGAAGGGATCGGCCACCACGACGCAGCGCCCGACCTGGATGTCGAATGGGCCCCTGACCAGGCGGCCGCCGGCTGAGACGAAGAAGTCCGCCGCAGCGTCGGCTGACTCGACGAGCAGGTTCGGTTCCAGACCCGGACGTTCGGTCTGGAGGACTATCTCCGCCTCGGAGTCCGGCATCGCAAGGCCGGCCCCCATCTCTGACCGCCACTTGAGTGCGTGGCCCAGCTTGTCACGATAGAAGGCCAGCCCTGCCTCCAAGTCCGGCACCGGCACCTGGAGGCAGTCAACACTGCGAATGAGCGGGACGCCCATCACGCTAACGCCGCCGCGTGTTGTCCTCGATGTCCGCCAGCGTCAGCAGCAGGAACCGCAGCGCGAAGAG
>DASSZB010000165.1:0-3633 GCA_035702935.1 Dehalococcoidia bacterium | reverse complement strand
CAAGTCCCAGACCATCTATCCCTGGGACTCCTGGACCATCCGCCCCCACCGCGAACCCGACCCCTGGTTCCACGACATCCTCCGCCCGGACGGCTCGCCGTACGACCACGCGGAGACAGCGCTAATTCGGGAGATCACGGCGAAGCCTTAGGGGCGAACGGCGTTCGCCCGCATGCCTCCCTGAGCGCCCTGACGCCTGCTCGCGCATGAGCATACTTCGCGAAGGGCCTGTCCGGGACGGTCGCTAGCCCGTCGCTGTCGCCCGGGATCCTTGGGCGTACGCACGGGAGCGGCGCGGCCGTGCCGCGCCCTAGTCCGGCAAGCCCCTCACAATCCCCGCATCGGGTCCCAACAGGTTCACCAGCTGCCCGTCTTGCACCTGGCAGGGGATCAACCCCAGGTCAACGTAGGTTTCGAGTTGCTCCAGGATTTCGGTCTCCCGGACCAAAGCCTCCAGGTCGTCACCGGCGTGTGGAACCCGGTCCCCATTCTCGTTGAACGCCAGGTTGCCCGACGCTCCTGCTGTAAGATCCGTGCCCGCCACCGCGTCCCTCAGCGCTTCCGGGTCAATCACCAGCGAGCCGTCCGGCTGCTCCTCCGCTGTCTTCGCGACGGCATCGAGCAGGATTGTGGCCGCGTCCACCATCTGCGCCGTGAAGGCCGACGAATTCGGTGCCCCTCCGTGGATCTCCTGGAAGTCAGCGAGAACGTCCTCCGGCAGTTGGACAGCGCAACCCGAGAACAGCACGTCTTCGGCCTGCGCTCCCACCGGGTCCAGGAAGCTGGCTGTCGCGGCGGCGTCGGAGGCGCCGAACAGGCCACTATACCCCGCGTCCCTAAGCTGCCTGTAGAACAGCGCCGCCTGGGGGTTGAACCCCACGAAGATAACGACATCAGGGTTCAGGTCCGACGCCTCCTGTGCCTCGACGCTGAAGTCCTCGGCGCCCGGCTTCGCGCTGTGGTAGACGACGTTTATATCGCTCTCTTCCATGAGCTCCCGGGCCGCCGACGCCAGGTCTTTGCCGTAAGACTCGCCGTCGTCGATAAGAAAGACGTTCTTCGCCTGCAACATGATAGCGGTGAAGTGGCCGATGAGGGTCCCCTGGAGGTCGTTCCGGTACGCCGTGCGGAAGAAGTAGGTCGGCGAGCCTCCCATAGTGGTGAGGTTTGTCTGGGTGCTGGTGCCGGATACCGCCACGACACCGGCATCCACGTAGACCGGGATGGCCGCTTCGGCGCCGGCGCTGCAATCGGGCCCAATCACGCCCACCAGTCCCACCACACTCAGGAGCCGGTGTGCCGCTTCCACTGCGGCCTCCTGGTCTGTGCACGCGTCGTCCTCAGCCTGCACGGCGATCTCGTGGCCGGCGATCTCGTCGCCGTTTGCCGCTTTCCAGCGCTCAATACCCGTCAGCGCGGCATGCAGGTCCTCCCGTCCGCCTGCCTCCTCCGGACCGGTCAGTGCGGCAGAGATTCCGACGACCAACGGGGCGCCGGGTGGCACAACAATCGGGGCTTCCGCGTCCCCCCGCGGGCTGGCCGTCGGCAGCGCTTCTTCGTCGCTGTCGCCGCCGCACGCCGCGGGCAGGAGCAGAAATGCCATCAGGATCACGAACGTCGGGAACCGTCTGAATCGTCGTGGTGGACTCATGGAAATCGTCCCCTGAACTGCTGGCACAATCGGTCGTTCTAATCTACACTATTGCCACTTCAAATTCGAAACCTCGAAATCCTCTATGCCAAAGAAAGCTCAAGATTACCCGCCGGGCGACTCCACCATAACGCGGGTGGCCATGTTCAGCGCCCGCCACCGCAAACCGGTCGCCCTGGCCTGGCTCCTGCTCGTCGTGCTCGCGCTGGCGGCCGCAAGCATCGCGCCGGCCGACACCGACATCGAGCAGTCGCCACCGGGCGAGTCCGGCGACGCAATCGACCTCCAGGAAGAACGGTTTGGCGCCGGCGACGACGATTTGCAGGAAGTGGTCGTCTTCGAACATCCCACCCTGACCGTGGACGACCCGGCATACGAGCAGACCGTGACAGGGTTGATGACCCGTCTCCGGGCGCTCCGCGCCGTTAACCAGGATGAGGTGAGCTCGCTGCCCCTCACGGAGAGCACGCGCATCGTCAGCGGTACGGTCAGCCATTACGACACCGGGCTGCCGTCAAACCAGTCACCCTTCGTCGCCCACCTGGAATCCGGAGGTGACGCCACCTTCGCCCTCGTGTCCCTTAACGGCGACCTCTCTGAGGCCGAGGATCACATCGATGATCTCCTGGAACAGATATCCGACGCCAGGGACGAGTCATCCGGCTTCAACATCGCCGTCGGGGGTGACGCGTCGATTGACAAGCAGTCCGAGGAGCTGATCAACGAAGACTTCGCCTTCGCGCTGCAACTGAACGTGGTGGTCACGCTGGTCATCCTGATTCTCGCCTTCGGGGCGCTCCTCGCCGCAGCCGTTCCCCTGGCCCTGGCCTTCGCCGCTATCATCGTCGCCACCGGGGTCCTGAGCCTCATCAGCCAGCTCCTGCCACTGTCCGCCGTTTACTCGGAGATGGTCCTCCTCATGGGTCTCGCCACCGGGATCGATTATGCCCTCTTTGTCGTTAGTCGCTATCGCTCGGAAAGGAGCGCTGGGTCAGAGGTGCCCGGGGCGTTATTGACGGCGTTCTCCACCTCCGGCAAGGCAGTCGTCTTCGCAGGCACCACGGTCCTCCTTGCCATCTCCGGGATGTTCCTGGTCAACGACGCTATCTTTACCAGTCTCGGCCTTGCGGCCATCGTCGTCGTCGCCCTCGCCGTCATCTCCTCGGTCACGCTCCTTCCCGCCCTCCTGGCCATGCTCGGCGACAACGTCAACAGTCTCCGCATCCCCTTCCTGGGCCGCACCGGCGGGCAGACGGGCGGCTTCTGGGGCTGGGCCAGCGACCGCGTGCTCGCGCGGCCGGCCGTCCTGGCCACTGTTACCGTGCTCGTGCTCCTGGTCATGGCCTCCCCCGTGCTGTTCTTGAACCTCGGCTTCAACGGCTCCAAGAGCCTCTCCGACGATATTGAGGCGAAGGAGGCGCTGGAACTCCTCGAGGACAACTTTACGCTTGGCCTCACCTCACCCGCCTTCGTCCTCGTGGACGCCGGCAAGGACCAGAACGTCTTCGCTGAGGATATACAGACCGACGTCCGCGATTTCGAGGCCGCCGTCCAGGCGGAGACGGCCGACGCTGAGAACCGTGACCGCTCCTTCGGCAGCCCCATTCAACGCGAGATCAACGACGCCGGAGACACCGAGCTGATCCGCGTGCCCATCAACGCCGACACGGGAGAAGACCGCGCCATCGACGCCGTCGACCGCCTGCGCGATGACCTGGTCCCGGCTGCGTTCGACGAGAGCGGCACCGAGGTCCACGTTGGGGGTGCCTCGGCCGCGAATGTCGATTTCAAGGCCAACATCATTTTCCGGACGCCGTTCGTGTTCGCCTTCGTCCTGAGCCTTGCCTTCCTCATCCTTCTCTTGACCTTCCGCTCGCTGGTGATAGCTGCCAAGGCCATCGTCCTCAACCTGCTCTCCGTCGGCGCCGCCTACGGCCTCCTCGTCATCGTCTTCCAGGAAGGCTTCCTGCTCGAGCCTGTGT
>DASSZB010000006.1:0-2204 GCA_035702935.1 Dehalococcoidia bacterium | reverse complement strand
CGCTTGTCAACGCACGCGCGAGCGGGTTAAGTTAGCGCTGGCGCGTGGGGGCGCGGCGCCATGACCGGGCTGGTCAATCGATCCACTCGGTCCGGGGAGATGGCTGTTTTGAACTGGCTGGACATCGCGATAATCATCATCATCGTGGCGTTCGTCGTCACGGCCTACAGGGCCGGGCTGATCCGCGAGGTGATCACGCTTCTCTCGGTCATCGTCGGCATCATCATCGCCGGGCAGCTGTACGATAACCTGACCACGGACGTGCTGGTGTTCATGGACGACCGCGACGGGGCGGACGCGGTCTCGTTCCTGGTGTTGTTCGGCGCCGTGTACCTGTTCGGGCAGATCCTAGCCTACACGCTGAAGACGGGCGCCTCGCTGCTGATGCTCGGCTGGGCCAACCACATCGGCGGCGCGTTCTTCGGGCTCTTGAAGGCGCTGATCGTGATCGAGGTGCTGCTCATCGTCTTCGCCGCTTATCCGGAGCTGAAGATGGATGGCCCCGTCGCCGGTTCCGAGCTGGCGCCGTACTTCATCGAGGACGTGGACTGGGTGCAGTGGATACTACCCGGCAACTTCGACGAGCGGGTGGACCAGTTCCTGTTGCCGTAGGCAGCCACAATGCACAGGATTGCAGGGGTTATAACTCCTCTGCTACGATGAGGTCTGGTGGTGACTGCAATTGGGGCCAGCTTTACCCGTACTGGTACTAAACCAAAATTACGAGCCCCTTAACGTATGTAATGTACGCAGGGCTTTCGTCCTGCTTGACCGCGGCAAAGCGGAGATCATCGAAAACGGACGCGGTTACCTCCACAGCGCCACCGCCTTCTTCGAGATCCCTTCCGTCATCCGCCTCATCTACCTGATCCGGCGTCCGCGGCCGCAGGGGCGGCTGACGCGCCGCGACGTCTTCCTGCGCGACCACTTCAAGTGCCAGTACTGCGGCAAGCAGACGCGGGACCTGACGCTGGACCACGTACTGCCCCGGCACCGCGGCGGCGCCCACACCTGGGAGAACGTCGTCGCCGCCTGCAAGCACTGCAACCACCGCAAGGCCGGCCGCACTCCGCCGGAGGCGCACATGCTCCTGCACAAGGACCCGTACCGGCCCACGTACAGCTTCTTCCGCAGCTTCTACCCGTACCTGGAGTCCAACGAGGAGTGGCGGAAGTTCATCCCGGGGATTGAAGCCGAGTTCGGCTTCGCCTAGGCATCGGACCGGCGCGAGGCCCCCGTTGCGGGCGTCTGCCCCACCCTGGATCCTTCGCGAAGATGTGTTGCCCTGTCGGGCCAGTGCCATGGCGCTCAGGATGACACCCAATCGGGGCGCCGTGGCCCGTTCGATGGTTCGACTTCGCTGCGCTACGCTCACCACAAACGGGAAGATGCCTCGCGGTTCCACAAGACGTGGTGCCTGAAGATGGACACAACCGGGCGGGACCATCCAATCGACCAGCTACGCGAGATCTGCCTGGCGTTGCCGGAGGCGGTTGAGGTGGAAGCGTGGGGGGAACCCACTTTTCGGGTGCGCAAGAAGATCTTCGCCATGTTCTCGAACAACCACCACGGCGACGGCATCGTCGCCGTCTGGTGCAAGGCGCCGCCGGGAGCGCAGGAAGTGCTCACCGGCGCCGACCCGGCCCGCTTCTACAAGCCGCCCTACGTCGGCCCCAGTGGGTGGATCGGTATCCGGTTGGAGGGGGACGTCGATTGGGGCATGGTGGCGGCCCTCGTGGAGGACGCCTACCGGATGACGGCACCGAAGCGGCTGCTGGCGCTGCTGGGTTAGACCTGGGACGGGGGCCGCCCGTTGCGGGAGGCAGACCCGCCCCGGGTCCTTCGCGAGGACGTGTCGGGCCGTCGAGCGGGCGCCTTCGCGCTCAGGATGACAGCGCGAAGGGAACCGTTCGTTCCTCAGGTTGACGACCCATGGAAAACCGGACCGCCGCGCCTAACGTACAACGTGGTGTTAGGGCGCCGCCCGGCAGCGGCGCTGCAGCCAGAAGCTCAAAGGAGAGGGGTGCTCCATGAGGAAGGCCTGGACCTTGCTTGTTCTCTCCGTGCTCATCGGCGGCACGGTATTGCTCGTCGGCGCGCAGGACGCGGCGGCCTCATTCCACATCATGCGCGTGAACGGCGTGATGGGAGGCGCTAACGGCGACGCCAACATCCAGTATGTCGAACTGAGGATGGCCGATCCG
>DASSZB010000344.1:0-2451 GCA_035702935.1 Dehalococcoidia bacterium | reverse complement strand
GACAAGGGACGAATCATACGCGGCCGCCGCCCGAGGCACCCTGGAGGCCTTCGCCGGCGCCTACGCGCCCATGGGGCACTTCGCTGCGGGATACGCCCGGGTTGTCGACATGCTACTGAATTCGCCTATGGTTGTGAACATCGTCGGTGGACGCGATGAAGCTTCGCCGCTGCACGAGGCGGCGATGGCCCTTGCCGCACCGTCACGCATCGTCCAGGTGCTGGACCCGGCTCGCGACAGCGAGCGGCTTGCCGCCCTCTACCTGCCCGCGGACCCCGCGCCTGCCGCCTACGTCTGCGTGGGGACGATCTGCTCGGCCCCTGTCACCTCTCCCGACGCACTGGAAAAAGCCGTGCGCGAGATGCGGACGATCGCGGAGCCGCGCAGCGCGTGAGGGCTTTGAGCGCGCGGTACCTGGCGAAATCGCGGGAGTGCCTCGCCTCTGCGGACGCCGATCTCGCGGCCGGCCGCCACAATTCCGTCGCTAACAGGGCATATTACGCGGCCTTCCAGGCGGCGATAGCGCTTCTAATCGAAAACGATGTGAGGCCACGACGCAGTTCGTGGGAGCACAAGTTCGTGATGAGCCAATTTTCCGCTAAACTGGTGAGGCGGAGGAAAATCATCCCGAGCGAGCATCGCGGCGTCCTGGAAAGGCTGCTGGAAAGCCGGGTCACGGCCGACTATCGGTCCCAGTCCGTATCGACCGCGGATGCCCGCAGGATCGTTAGAGAGGCCAGCGCGCTCGTCGGCGAGGCTGAGCGAGCACTGGAGGGTTCATAGTAATGGCCGTTGCCAGGATTCCACGGAAAGCCGAAAACTATGTGAAGGAGTTGCAGGCTCTGGTGCTGGACCGGTTCCCGGATGCGCGTTTTCGGCTGTTCAAGGTCGCCGACAACGAGTACCGCCTGCACGCGATTGCGGACTTCAAGAGCCTGTTCGATATCCTGGACCTCACCTCGGACCGCACGACCGACATCCTGGTGGATTCCGGGATCTACGTCGGGGTGACCCCCATCACCCCGGAGGAGGCGGACCTGTACGGGAATGGCCGTGACTGACGAAGCGGTTCAGCGCGTCATGCACGAGATGCCTTACGGGCTCTACATCGTGGGGTCGAAGGAGCCGGCGGGCAAGGTCAATGGCATGATGGCCGACTGGGTGATGCAGGTATCCTTCGAGCCCCGCCTCTTGGCTGTCTCCTTCGAGAACAACTCGCACACGCTGGCCAACCTGCGGGAACGGCCGCACTTCAGCGTGAACCTGCTCGCCCAGGACGGCGAGAGCATGGAGCTGGCGCGGGCCTTCGCGCAACCGTTCAGCGGCGCGAAGGTCTCCGGCCGCAAGGGCGACGAGGCGGCGAAGGTGCATTACAAGCTGGACGGACTGGACTACCGGTTGACGGAGCACGGCTGCCCGGTGCTCGATGCAGCGATGGCCTGGATGGAGTGCGAGGCCGAGCAGTTCCTGGCGATAGGAGACCACACGCTCGTCGTAGGGCGCGTTTTGGCCGGACGCGTGGAGCGCGAGGCCGAGCCGATGACGTCGACGTTCACCGGCTGGACGTACAGCGGGTAGCAGGAAGAGGCCGCATGGGCGCATCACGTGACGACGTTATCGCAGAGTTGAAGTCAGTGCAGAGGGACGTCGAAAAGCTGGTCGAAACCACGCCGGAGGGTGCCTGGACGAAGGGTGTGTACGAGAACGGCTGGGATGCGAGGCAGGTGCTGGGCCATCTCGCAGCAATGAGCGGAGTCGCGAACTTCGTGATCATGATGGCGCAGGCGCCGGCCAGTGGCATGGCTGCAGGCGGGGCATTCGACATCGACGCGTTCAACGCGCAGCAGACGGCGATGCGAGAGGGCAAGACGCCGGCTGATCTGCTGGACGAGATACGCAGCAATTTCACGCGTGACGCGAACGCTGTCCAGAAGGCGTCTGACGAGCTGCTGTCCAAGCACTACAGGGCGCCGTGGGATGTCGAGGGGGCGGCGGTGGAAGGGACCGTTGCAGATGTGATCGTGGGATCGTTGAAGAAGCATTACCGCGGGCACCTGGCGGAGCTTGCGACCGCGCTGGCGGCGTAACGGCCAAGGCAGCCGCAGACCTGAAGGTCTGTAGCTACGAAGTTTCCGGGCCTACTGCTTGACGAGGCCTATGATGTTGCCCTCAGGGTCGCGGATCTGGGCGATTGTGGGGCCGCCGGGGACGTCGAAGGGCTGCATGACGGTCTGGCCGCCCATGGTCTCCGCTTTCGCCAGCGTATCAACCAGGCTGAGGACCTGCACGAAGATGCTGACGCCGGGCTCTCCCGCCGTAATGCCGCCACCGACACCGGCCTCCGGGCCGCCGATGCCGGGAGACACGAAGCCGTAGCCCATCGGGTTGTCGGTGTTGATCTCCCAGCCGAAGAGCTCGCGGTAGAACTGCTGGAGGCGGGCCGGGTCCTTG
>DASSZB010000231.1:0-2221 GCA_035702935.1 Dehalococcoidia bacterium | reverse complement strand
ATCTCGAACGCTTTTGAGCAGCCGACCCGGCAGGCGTTCGTGATGGAGATGGTGGGCAAGGACGACATCCTGAACGCAGTGGCGCTGAACTCGGGTTTGTTCAACGGAGCGCGGCTGGTGGGCCCGGCTATCGGCGGTGTGGTGATCTGGGCGCTGGGAGTGGAAGCCGCTTTCTTCATCAACGCCGTCAGTTTTATCCCGACGATCCTGGCGCTGACGATGATGGACATGAGCCAGCTGCACCGGTCCGAGAAGAAGGAATCGAGCGCGGCCGGGGCGATGCACGAGTTGCGCGAGGGCATATCGTACGCGATAAGCACACCGGCGACGCGACTGACGATAATCTTCGCGTTCTTTATTGGCATGTTCGGGTTCAACTTCATCATCGTGGTGCCGCTGGTGGCAAAGTACGTGCTGGACGGGGGGTCCATGGAGCTTGGCTTCCTGATGGCCTCCCTTGGCGCCGGCGCAGTCGTCTCCGCCCTCTTCCTGGCGTCGCGGCGGACGGTCACGGTACGGCAGCTCTTCACGGGCGCGACCGCGTTCGCGGTGCTGCTGGCGGCGGTGGCCGCCAGCCACTGGTTCGTGTTGACGTTTGTGAGCCTGTTCGCCCTCGGGATGGCCCTGACAGCGTTCGCCACGACGGCAAACACGGCGATACAGCTGGCGACCCCGGACCACCTGCGGGGGCGCGTAATGGCGCTCTGGATGCTGCTCTTCGCGGGCTCGACGCCGATCGGCGGATACCTGACGGGTTTCCTGGCAGAGCACGTCGGCGTTCAAGAGGCGATCGGCTTCAACGCGGCCATGTGCGCGATCGGAGTCGTAGTGGCGGGATCGTACTACCTGACGCACCGCCGCGATATCACGCGCACCGCGTATGCGAGCCAACCGGCGACGATGGCTGCGAAGGGGGCATGAGCCGTGACGATGGCGACAGGCCGGGAAGTGCACCCCGTGACGCCGGACCGGTGGCCGGACCTGGAGATGCTGTTCGGGCCCAGCGGGGCGTACGGCGGCTGCTGGTGCATGTACTTCCGCCTGCGCTCCTCCGAGAACGCGCGGGCGAAGGGGAGCGAGCGGAAGGCAGGCATGAAAGCGCTGGTGGAAGCCGGGCCTCCGCCCGGGCTCATCGCGTACGTGGATGGCGAACCGGCTGGATGGGTGTCCCTGGACCCGCGCGAGCGGTTCACGATGCTTCAGTATTCCCGCATGTACGTCCCGGTGGATGACCAGCCGGTGTGGACCATCGTTTGCTTCGTGGTCGGGCGGCAATTCCGCCGGCGGGGACTCATGGCCGGGTTACTCGACGCGGCGGTGCACTATGCGCGCGAGAACGGCGCTCGCGCTATCGAGGCCTATCCGTCGGAACCGCACACGGCACTCAAGGGGTACGCAGGCTTCATGGGCATCCGGTCAGTCTTCGACCGCGCCGGTTTCCAGGAGGTCGCGCGCCTGAAGAACGGGCGGGCGGTGATGCGGAAGGTACTGTGACAGTTGGCTGCGGGTGACATTTAGTCATTGCCTTCGCATGGCGCCAGCTTAATAGTTGAGGATGTGAAACGGATAAACGAATGGGGCGACTCGAGGCAACTGGAGTCTGTGCCGAACTGTACGAGAAGCCTCGACGACCTGACATATCGGATCATTGGGTGCGCGATGGCTGTCCATAACAAGCTTGGTCCGGGGCTTAAGGAAAGCACTTACCATCACGGGCTTCACTACGCAATGACCGAGGGGGGACTGACGTGCCGCGAAGAGGTGCCCGTTGAGATACGCCTAGACGAGACTGGCGTGGGGCTTCTCTACCTCGATCACCTCGTGGAGGACCGAGTCGTCGTCGAGGACAAGGCTCTGCTTCATCTACTCACAAATGAGGAGACCGCCCAGCTTGTCACGTACCTGGCGGCTACGAATTACCCGGTCGGCCTCCTGTTCAATTTCGGCCGCCCCCGCCTGGAATACAAGCGAATCTACCCGCCGAAAGACAGAACGCAGTGGGGAAACAGGATTCGACGGTACATCTGGACGCCCCGCCGCGTATAATCCGTTTATCCGTTCTATATCCTCAACTATCACGTGTCCGTCGGAGGTCAAATGACCGTCCGCATCGGAATCGTCGGCTCGCGGTTCGTGGCCACGGCGCACGCCGAGGGACTGCGCCACGTGCCCGGGGTCGAGCTCGTGGCGGCGGCCTCGCCGAACCCGGAGCACATCTGGG
>DASSZB010000404.1:0-7639 GCA_035702935.1 Dehalococcoidia bacterium | reverse complement strand
GGACGGCCTGGCGCTGCATGTTCGAGCCCATGAGCGCCCGGTTGGCATCGTCGTGCTCGAGGAACGGGATGAGCGCGGTCGCGACGGACACGACCTGCTTGGGCGACACGTCCATGTACTCGATCTGCGAGGGACGCGCCTCCGGGAATGTGTCGCGATAGCGCGACGGGATCCGGTCGGCCGCGAAGTGGCCCGACTCGTCGAGCGGCGCGTTGGCCTGCGCGACGACGTGCTCCTCTTCCTCGTCCGCCGGGAGGTACTCGATCTCGTCGGTGACGATCGGGCGGATCGGGAAGGCGTTCGCCTTCTGCTTCTTGAGCTCGGCGATCGCCTCCGACGTGAACGGCTTGCCCGCCTTCAGGACCGTGTCGCCGGCCTTGTTGAGGAGGTCTCCGCCGGTCTCGTACGTGGCGAGGTTCGGGTCGTCCCAGCCGACGGTCCGCTTGACCTTGCGGTAGGGCGTCTCGATGAAGCCGTAGCTGTTGATCCGGCCGTAGGTCGCAAGGGACCCGATCAGGCCGATGTTCGGACCTTCCGGCGTCTCGATCGGGCAGATCCGGCCGTAGTGGCTGTGGTGGACGTCGCGGACGTCGAACCCGGCGCGCTCGCGCGACAGGCCGCCCGGCCCGAGCGCGCTGAGGCGGCGCTTCGAGGTCAGCTCGGCCAGCGGGTTGGTCTGGTCCATGAACTGGGACAGCTGGCTGCCGCCGAAGAACTCCTTCATCGCGGCCACGACCGGCCGGATGTTGATCAGGGCGTTCGGCGTGGCCTTGTCGATCTCCTGGATCGTCATCCGCTCGCGCACCACGCGCTCCATGCGCAGGAGGCCGATGCGGAACTGGTTCTGGATCAGCTCGCCCACAGTGCGGACACGGCGGTTCCCCAGGTGGTCAATGTCGTCTGACTTGCCCATGCCGTTATTCAGGCGGATGATCTCGCGCACGATGGCGACGAGGTCCTGCGGCGCGAGAACTCGGGCTTGCGTGGCGTCCTGGCGGCCCAGGCGCTTGTTCACCTTGTAGCGGCCGACCTTGCCCAGGTCATACCGGCGGGGGTTAAAGAACAGCGAGTGGATAAGCTGCTTGGCGTTCTCAATCGTCGGCGGGTCGCCGGGGCGGAGGCGGCGGTAGAACTCCAGCAACGCCTCTTCTTTGGTCGTCGCCGGGGTGTCGCGGTCCAGCGTGGACTTGATGTAGCGGTGGTCCTCGGCGTCGTCGATATCCTCGAAGATGGCCGCCACGCGCTCGTTGGTCCCCAGGACCTGCAGTAGCTGCTGTCGCAGCTTGTCGGCCTCGCGTTCTGTCTTGGCCGCCTCGATCTTCTGCTGTATCTCCTTGATCGCCGCGTTGCTCGGGTGCTTGGGCAGCAGTTCCGGCTCGTCGATCGCTCGGATCAGTGTGGTGACCGGAATCTTGCGCTTGCGGTCGACCTTGACGGCGACCACGTCCTTGTTCGAGGTCTCGAACTCGAGCCAGGCGCCGCGGTTGGGGATCAGCTTGGCGTAGCAGAGGAAGCGGCCGCTGGTGTTGTCGTGCTCCTTCGTCAGGTAGACGCCGGGGGAACGGACCAGCTGGGAGACAACGACGCGCTCGGCGCCGTTGATGATGAAGGTGCCCTTCTCGGTCATGAGCGGGAAATCTCCCATGAAGATCTCCTGCTCCTTGATCTCGCCCGTCTCCTTGACCAGGAGCTGGACATTCACCTTCAGCGGGGCGGAGAAGGTGGCATCGCGCTCGCGGCACTCGTCCTGGTCGTACTTGGGCTCCCCGAAGCTGTAGTCGGTGAAGCGCATCTCCAGGCGGTTGCCCGTAAAGTCCGCTATGGGGGAGATTTCGTCGAAGAGCTCGCGCAGGCTTTCCTGCTTGAAGACCTCGTAGGAGTCTACCTGTATCTGGACGAGGTACGGGACATCGACCACGTCGGGGATACGGGAATAGGACTTGACGATGTTGGGGACGCGGAACTTCTCGTAGACGACGTCACGGGGCACAACCATGCAGAACCTCTCCTCAAGAGGCGACAAACCTCTCTACAAACGTAAATAGAAACAGCGCCCTACCGGCAAAGATAGTTAGACAAGGAAACAGAAGGAATTGGGGACTCGACAGCCATCCAGCACACAATACTAACAGCGAATAATCAAACTGTCAACGCAATAAGGTGAGTTTGTTTGGCAATTTCCTCAGTGCTCACCACCTGTCCGGGTGGTATGATCGGCCTGCGAACCAATCACAAGAGCGCCGCTGGAGCAGATCACATGGATGTCGCGGACTTTTTCGGGGACGAGATCATCATCGTCCTGGGCCTGATGATCCCGTTCCTGGGCATCCTCGTACCCGTCCTCGTGCTGTTTCTCCTGCAGCCGTCCCGCTCCCGTCCCCTGCCCACCGCCACTCTGCCCGGCCCGGCGCCGCTCGACGGAGAGGACGAGGGCGCTCGCGCAACTGCCCCGGTCGCCGTCGCCGCGGGACCGCGCGTTCCAGCGGAGCCGGCCGAACTCACCTGGGTGTGTGAACAGCTGCGCGAGTCGGACGTGTTCGAGGCGCTGACCGACGAGGAGCTGCGGTTGGTGGCGGGCATCGGCCAGCGCCGCCGCGTCAAAGCCGGCGAACGGCTGGCCCGTGGTGGAAGCCGCGGCGAATCACTCTTCGTGATCCTGGCCGGCGAGTTGAGCCTGCTCACGCACGACGCCTCCGAAAAACCGGTGCGCACCGCCCATCCCCGCGAGACCGTCCCCCTCGCCGCCATCATCGAGCCGCCGGTCTTGGTCACGACCGTCGAAGCTCACACGGATGCCGAGGTGTTCGTCATACCCCGTATCCGCCTCCTCGACCTCTTCGATGAGAAGCCGATGATCGCTCTCCAGGTGTACAAGGCCGCGGCCAAGTCGTTCGAGCACCGGTACCGCGCTACGCTTGACCGCGCGGCTCCCGAAGGGCCCGCGGCAGGCGAGTAGCGCTTCGTGCGGTCTCTGTTGCGCCGATGCTATACTCCACGGCAGCAAAATGCCCATGATTGATCAGAATTCCAGCATCGCCGCCCGGTGGAAGGAATCTGTTACGGCCCAGGGAATCGCCCTGGGGTGCACCCTTGGCCCCGTCGGCGCGCTGCTGGCGTACCTCTTTTCGTCACTCGACAGGCGGCCGCAAAGGACGTTCGCGGCGCTCCTGGGCTCGCTGGCGGCCAGCATCGCGATGCTGATCGTGGGCGGCCTCGTGGCGCTGGCGATCACCCTCTTCTAGGATTCGGCCGGGCTGCCCGCCGCCACGGCTGGTTCCATCCTCCGCACCCGTGCCGGCCCCTGCCCGCGCATCACCGTGGCCACGCCGAACACGATCAGCGCCGCGCCGGCGATGACGTTCACCCCCAGGCTCTCGTCCAGCACCGCCCAGCCCAGGAACAGCGCGATCACCGGCACGATGTAAGTCACCAGCGACGCCCGCACGCTCCCCGTGTGCTCGATCAGCCAGAGGTAGACGATGTAAGCCAGGCCCGTGCCGCCGAGGCCCAGCGCCAGCAGGGAGCCCCATGCATCCAGGCCCATCGATCCGTACGCCGGCGCGCCCTCGAACGCAATCACCAGCGGCACGCAGAAGGCTGTTCCCAGCATCAACTGGAGCGCCGAGAGCGTGACCGGGTCATTTTGCCGGAGGAGCGTGCGCGAGTAGACGGCCGCCGCTCCGTAGCAGACGGCGGCGCCCACGACAGCGAGCTGCCCGAGGACGTCGGAATCTGTGATGCGCAGCGCGTCGTCGCCGGTGAGGACGATGATTCCGGCGAACCCCAGCAGGAGGCCGACCAGGCGGCCCGCCGTGAACCGCTCCTCCAGCAGGAACATAGCAGCGAACACAGCCGTGAATATGGGGACGGTGGAGTTAAGGACTGAGGCCGTACCGCTGTCGATGTGCTGCTCGCCCCAGGAGATGAGCCAGAACGGGATGATATTGCTGGCGACAGCCTGCACCGCCATCTTTCGCGGAATCCCCGGAGTCCACCGGAACTCGTGCTTCGTCACCAGGATGAACGCGAGCACGGAGAGGGCGCCGAAAAAAAGCCGCCCGGCGACCAGCTCGACAGGGGACACGTCTTCGACGATGACCTTGATGAACAGGAAGGATGCGCCCCAGGTGCAGCCCAGCGCCAGCAGCAAAGCCGGGGCACGCGGATCTCTCTCCTCCAACGTCACCCCTTCGCCCGGTGGATCACGACACCCGCCCTTCCAGGATCTCCTTCATCTCGGCCCCGCTCAGCGCGTCTGCCATCAGCTCGTGGGTCTTCTGGTCTTTCACCTCCAGCGCCGCCCGCTTCACGGCCGCGGCCGCCACGCGCAGGAACATGCTCCCGTAGCTGACCCGCGCCACTCCCATCTCCTCCAGCTCGCGGGCGCTGGGCACCCCCGGCGCGGCCAGCACACTGACCGGCGCCGGCACTTCTTTCACGAGCGTGCGGATGTAGTCCGGCTCAGAGACACCGAAGAAGAAGACGCAGTCGGCGCCGGCCTCCGCCCAGGCCTGCCCCCGCCGCACCGCCTCCTTCAGCGCGACAGGACGGTCGTCTCTCATCCTGGCGAAGGCGTCGCACCGGGCGTTGAGCAAAAACTCGCTCCCCAGCTCGCGCCGCTCCTCCATGAAAGCCTTAATCTTCTCCAGCTGGTAGCCGATGTCGAGTAGCTTGCCTTCATGTGCCCGGTCGCTGTCCTCCATGTTCATTCCCGCGGCGCCGGCAGCTACGAATGCCCGCACAGTCTCGCGCACCTCGTCCGGCCCGCCGTAGCCGTCTTCGCCGTCCGCATTGACTGGTATCCGGACTGCCGCTGCCACCTGGGCTGTGGCCGCCTGCGTCGCTTCGCGGCTGATCCCCAGGTCCGGGTAGCCCATCGCATTCGCAAAACCGGCGCTGCTGCCCTGTATGGCCTCGAACCCCAGGTGCTGGTAGAGCAGCGCGCTGAGCACGTTGAAGGCACCCGGCATGATCACTATCTCCGGCGCGGCCAGCAACGCTTTCAGGCGGCGGCTCTTGTCGTTGGCAGCCTGCACGGCCTCCGCAGCTGGTCGTCCTACCGGCATCTCACTCCTTAACCCCCAGGCTTCGATGCCCCGGTTCCGAGTGGCGAGTTTCCCGTTTCATGCCCACTATCCCGCCTTCTGCTCGAGCTGCGCCACTTCGTGCTCCTTGTCCAGCAGCATTCGCTTTCGGTGCACCCCGCCGCCGTAGCCGCCGAGGTCGCCGTTGGAGCGCACGACACGGTGACACGGAATGATGATCGCCACCGGGTTCTCGTGGCAGGCGTTGCCCACCGCGCGCATGGCCCTCGGGCTACCGATAGCCCTGGCGATATCGGCGTAGCTCTTCGTCGTCCCGTAGGCGATGTCGCGCAGGGCCCGCCAGACGCGCAGCTGGAAGGCCGTGCCCTGGATATCCAGCGGCAGGTCCAGGCGCGGCCGCACTCCCTCCAGGTGTTCGAGGATCTGGGAGACCCAGCCGCTGAGCGCGCCCTTGTCCGGCAGGATCACGGCCTCAGGGAACTCGCCCCGCAGGGCCATCCCCAGCTCCGCCTCAGCGTCGCCGAGCTGCACCGCGCAGACGCCGCGCTCCGTACCCGCTATCAACAGGCGTCCCAGCGGCGAGTCGAAGATCTGGTAGCGGATGGTCATCCCGCGGCCGCCCTTGCGGTACGTCGCCGGAGTCATCCCCAGCTGCTCGCCCGCCGATTCGTACAGGCGGCTGCTGGAGGAGTAGCCCGCGTCGTAGAGGGCCCGCGTCACGGAGTGGCCGTTGCGCAGCCCGCCCTTGAGGCGGTGCAGGCGCCGGCCCTCCGAGTACTGCCCAGGCGTCACGCCGAGCGCGCGCTTGAACATGCGCTGCAACTGGGCGGCGTTGACCCCTACCCGCCTCGCGATCTCAGGAAGCCTTGGCGGCTCTTCCTCGTCCAGGTATTCGCAGGCCTGCCGCACAACCTCGGCGGTGGCATCCGGCGAGGCCACGCGGGGGTGGCAGCGCTTGCAGGCGCGGAACCCGGCCGCTTCGGCGGCTTCGATTGTGGGATAGAAGACGACGTTTTCGCGCTTCGGCGCCCGCGACGAGCAGGACGGCCGGCAGTAGATGCCGGTAGACTTCACCGCCACGTAGAACATCCCGTCCAGGCTCGTGTCGCGGCTGCGGCTCAGCTCCCAGAGGGCTTCGTCGTCCATGTCCGGTGCATTCACTGGTTCCAGCAGTGTCATTTCCAATGGGATCACCTCCAGGGTCAGCGTAGCGGTTGCCTGGAGGCGAAACTATCCGGATTTTGCGGGCAATCTTTCCTGCGAGATGAGTATGGCGCCGGATACCTAATGTATCACGCGCGAGGCCGTCGCAGGAGGAACTCAAAACTGGAAAACTGGGCATCTGCGTTCTTCGGGTTTCCAGTTTCCCGCCGCTAGTTTCCCGCGCCTATCCCATCTCCCCCAGCGCGTCGAGCACCAGCGCTGACGCCACAATGCCTGCCGTCTCCGATCGCATCACCCGCGGCCCCATCGTGACGATCACAACACCTTGCGACTCCGCCAGCTCGATTTCCGAGGGTTCGAAGCCGCCCTCCGGCCCGATGAACAGGCTGACCACCGGCGGGCGATGCGCCAGACCGCGCAGGTACGCCGTCAGCCCGGTGCCGCGGGCGGACTCGTAGGGCAGCAGCTTCAGCCCCGGCGCGACGCGGACCACCTGCTGGAAGGTCTGCGGCGCCGACACCTCCGGCAGCCGGCCCCGCCCGCACTGTTCCGCCGCTTCCAGCACCACGCGTCCCCATCGCTCCGCCTTTGCCGGGGTTGCTTCGCCGTTGAAGTCGCCGTGAGGCTGAGAGCGCGTCGATGTCATCGGCACAAAGCGCGAAACACCGAGCTCCGTGCCCTTCTCCAGCACCAGGTCGAAGCGGTTCTGCCGGATCAGCGACTGGTACAGCGAAATGGCGACGTTCGGCTCGTGGGGCGCGTCCCGCTCCGCGACCACGACCGCCGTCAGGGCCTGGCCGGACACGCCCGTGATCTGCGCTTCGAAATCGCGGGGCCCGCCCTCTGAGAGCAGTATGTGATCGCCGCGCTTCATGCGCAGGACCCGCCCCAGGCGGTGCGCCATCTCCGGCCCCAGCGTCACGTTTCGCGCCCGCACTGAGCCCCGGGGCACGAAGAACCGCCGAAGTTCATCGCTCACCCCGCCAGCGTGGGGCAAGCAGCGGAGCGCGTCAAGGCATTCTGCGTACCACGATCGCCCGCCAGACGCCCTCATCCACCACGCGCTCGATTCGCAGCGCGGCGCCCTCGAAGGCCCGTCGCAGACCCGCCACGGCGTCCTCCAGGAACCCGCTCGCGATCAGAGCGCCCCCAGCCTTCAGAGACGCCGCAAGGCCGTCCGCGAGCCGCTCCAGCGTTAGCCCGCTGATATTGGCCACGATGACGTCGAATGTCTCGCCCCCGGCGGACTCCAGCGTGCCCTCGCGGGGCTCGACCACTACCGCCACGCCGTTAATGGCCACGTTGTCACCGGTCGCCTTGACCGCCTGCGGATCCGTGTCCAGCGCCAGCACTCGAGTGGCTCCCAGCTTTGCGGCCGCGATTCCCAGTATCCCGGAACCCGATCCGAGGTCCAGCACCGAGATGCCGGG
>DASSZB010000110.1:0-4917 GCA_035702935.1 Dehalococcoidia bacterium | reverse complement strand
ATGCAGCAGGCCGCCTCGTCAGCTGTGGCGGTACGTGATGGCGCGGCCAAGGCGCGCCCCGCCGCCCCGGCAAGCGCTTCCGAAGACGAGGGCGAAGAAGAACGAGTAGCGCCCCGCCGGCGCTAGGACAAAATCGCGGCGAGGTCGATCCCGGCCGCAAGCTCGGCGGCCCTGTTCAGCTTCTGTGGGCCACCACCGAACGGCTTCGAGGCGTAGAGTTCCTCGATCACCTTGACAGCGTCGGGCGTCTCCAATTTTGTCCGCAGCAGCGGGATCATGTCCTCCTCCGCGCGGTCCAGCACATAGCGAAGGATGGGGCGGTCACCGGTGACGATCATCGCGCAGGCGCCGGCGTTAAGCGCTGCCAGCTGGAGGTCCGGCTTATCGCTGCGGACGATCACGGTGTCGGCGCTCGTCCGCGCGAAATAGCCCTGTCCGGGGTCGGCGCTGATCGGGGCGATGAGCGTGCGGTCCAACGGGCGCTCACCTGTTGAGTCGAAGAAGGTCTGCTCCGCGTCCAGCGCCTGGGACACCTCCGCCAGCGTGGGCGATGCCAGCAGACGATCCTCGGGTACGAGGCCGAGGACCGTTAGACCCGCATCCTGCGCATAGGCCTTGACTTGCTGGGCCCGCCGCGCCGGCACGCGGTTCAGGATGACGCCTCCAAGCTTCCCCGCGAGTGGCTGGCAGAACTCGGCGATTTCGCCGGCCGAGACGGCAGCGTCCGCCACGACAATGGCGCGGCCTTCAGTTAGCGACTGTTCTCCCGCCGGGGCTTCTGCCAGGGTGATCGCGGCGCCGGTGGGCCCTGAGATTCGGGAGAACAGCGCCTTATCAGCTACCGCGTTGTCGTCATCCCCCAGCCGCGTTATGGATAACGTCTTGCCCTCAGACTTGATGCGCTCAGCGAGGGCGGCCGCGATGGTGGTCTTGCCGGAGAGGGGCTTCGGCGCGAGCAAGACGAGGGCGGCCATGGCTGGTGAATTATAGCACAATCACCCTTCGGGAACGTTCGCTTGAGGCGGCAGCGGGATCTCGATCTGGCCGGGATGCTGCAGCAGGTACGCAGTGAACAGCAGGACCGCCAGCAGGCCGGCGATGCCACCGGCGCTCATCGTCCAGAATCCCTCGTCGAAGTGGGCCTCGTTGACCAGCAGCGACCCCGCGCCCCGCGCTACAGCGGCGCCCTGCACCAGCAACAGCAACGTAGCGATAACAGCACCGACGGAGCGCCCAGTTCCCCTGCGCATCGCCAGGCGTGGCAACACCAGGAGAGCCATCCCGAATAGCACGGTCGTGGCAAAACCCAGCGCCAGCAGGTGGCGGACGGCGTCCGTCTCGTAGTACTGGACCAGCCGGTCGTCGGCGACTGCCTTCAGCGAGTAGTACGCCTGGAGGACCCCTACCGCCAGAAGCCAGCCGTACCCCGCCCGGACGAACAGCATGCTCCTCTGCGCCGACGCCCGCAGCCGGTGCGGGGCGCCGCGCAGGATCCCGAGCGCCAGGACGGCGCCAGCCAGCCCCAGCGCCGAGACCAGGAGTCCACCGTTGTACAGCCAGCGGGCCGAATCTGAGGCTTCCTCTCCGCGCCAGAAGGCGCCCGCCACGTACATCACAGTGCCCGCCGTGGCCATCAGCCAGACGCCGCGTCCGGGCAACTTCGGGACCGGCGGCCGGCCGAAGAACACGGGTGCTGTGCGTATGGAGACGCCGAGAATGAACATCGTAATGAAGCCGTAGAGCAGGGCGTACGTCAGCGCCAGCGACCTCAGCACCGGCACCGTCACCGCGTCCGCGTCGACGGCTTCGGTCACGAACCACAGGTTCAGCGCCATTCCCGCTACAAGCCAGAGGGCGCCCGCGCCAAAGTACGGCGTATAACCGAAGTCGTCCCGGCGCCCGCGGAGGAGGCAGCGCAGGATTACCCCGGCGAAGATCACGGCGCCCGCGAGCTGAAGCGCCGCCGACAGTACGGCAAGCAGGCCAAACGGCGCCGAGTCCATCCACGGCTGGGAGAATCCGCGAAGCGCGAGGCCCGAGGCGATGAGCGCGAAGATGGCCGGCGCCGGCCAGGCGCTACGCAGCCGGGCCCCCGTAAACCTTGGCACGAGGCGGAGCCCCATCCCGGTAACGAACAGGCCGAACCAGCCCGCCAGTTGCAGGTGCCCGTGTACCTGCGCAAGCGCCGGCCAGTGCCCGTCCAGTGTCCCGTCCTGTGTGCGTGCCAGGGCCAGGGTGAGACCCAGGGGAAACCCTACGAAGAGGGCGATAAAGATGGCGCCGGCGACGAACGGCGCGTACTGGCGCTCTTCGTCGGTGAAAACCGCCGGTACGCGCACGATGCTTACAGCGCCCGCGTCAGCGGCGTCAACTCGCGGGCCTGGGCCAGCGCCACCGCTTCGGCGACAAGCTTGCCGTTAATCGTCGCCGCGCCCTCCGCCAGTGATGGGTCGTCACGCAGCGCGCCCAGCCCGCCTGCCGCCAGCTTGAGCACGTATGGAAGGGTAGCGCCCGTCAGGGCCTCGGTGGACGTCTGGGGCACGGCGCCCGGCATGTTCGGCACGCAGTAGTGGATGACGCCCTCTTCGACGTAGATCGGGTCGTCGTGGCTCGTCGTGCGCGACGTCTCGGCGATCCCGCCCTGGTCGATGCAGACGTCCACCACGACGGCGCCGGGCCCCATTGAGCGGACCATCTCCCGTGACACCAGCTTGGGTGCGATACCGCCTGGTACGAGGACGCCGCCGATCAGGATGTCCGCCCCCTCCAACTCCTCGGCCAGCATCCCGGCGTTTGTCACCCGCGTGGCGATGCGTTCCCTGAGCTGCGATTCCAGAGCGGACAGCCGCTGCAGGTCCTTGGAGGTCACGGTGACCCGTGCCCCCAGCGCCACGAGCACGCGAGTCGCCGCCGTGCCCACGTTGCCGCTGCCGACAACCACCGCCCGCGCCGGCGAAACGCCCGCGATGCCGCCCAGCAGCTTGCCCCGGCCGGGTCCCGGCTTCTTCAGGTACTGCGCGGCGATTTCCGCGGCCATGCGCCCCGCCACCTGGCTCATCGGTATCAGCAGCGGCAGGGAGCCGTCCGGCTTGCGAACAGTCTCGTAGGCTATGGCATTGGTCCGCGAGTCCAGCAACGCCTGCACCAGCCCCGGCACGGGCGCCAGGTGCAGGTAGGTGAAAAGGATCAGGCCCGGCCGCAGGAGGCCGTACTCCGCCTCCAGCGGCTCCTTCACTTTGATCAGCAGGTCGACGGTGGAAGCGACTTCGGCGGCCGAAGGGAGAACCGTGGCCCCGGACGCCTCGTAGAGGGCGTCCGGGAAGCCGGAACCGGCGCCCGCAGCGCGCTCGACGAACACGTCGTGACCGGCCTCGGCCAGGGCACGGGCCCCCGTGGGCGTCAGCCCCACGCGGAACTCCTCGTTCTTGGTCTCCTTGATCGTCCCGACCTTCATCTGGGCCTCCGCGTGGTAATGATCGCCGTCTGAGCCGATTGTAGCAGCGAGCGCCGTGCGACGCCCTCCGCTCACCCCGGGGTATCGAAGGGTTACCCTGAGGCATCGCAGGATTACGTTGCGCCCAGACACGAGCGACTCCTACAATGGACATCTGGCGCCGGGGTAGCTCAGTGGTAGAGCACGCGGCTGAAAACCGCGGTGTCGGCAGTTCGACTCTGCCCCCCGGCACCATTAGTCTCGATGGCAAAATCGGCCCCGGAAACGGGGCCGATCGGCGTTAAGACAGCGGTGCTCAGCCTATCGCCGAGATGTCTTCGTGGCGGTCGCAGTCCGGGCCGCACTCGTGGTGGTTGACCTGCGTCACCAGGTTCAATGACGTGCCACACTTGCTGCAGATCCACATCTGCATCTCCTCGTCGATTTCGTATTCGTGCTCGCACGGCGAGGCAGCCGATTGCTGCCGTCCGGGGTTATCAGGTTCAGGCATCGCGCTCACCCCTTGGAACAAGCGTCATTATACTCCCGCGGCCGGCGGATCATGCCGGCTGTAGCCGGGAAGCGGCGGGCCGGGCTAGGAGCCCTGGGCCGCCAGCTCCGGTCGTTTCGCTGGAGACTCTACCTGGAGCACGAACTCGCAGATAGGGTCGCCCCACTTGCGGCACATCGCCAGCTCCTCCTCCACCGGTGCCCCCAGGGTGTCGTACCAGCCCTTCCGCCGGGCGAAGCACCCGCATGCCGTCAGGCCGTACCAGCGAGGATCCATGAACCGGTCCATGAGCGGGCACCGCGCCACGTCCACCTCGATGCGACTTTCGTCGCAGCGGGTCTTCGTTTCTGTCCGGGCCGTCTGCAGGAACAGCTCCACGGCAGCGCAAAGCAGCTCGTGGCGTTGTCCCTGGTCAAACGGTGGACTCATCTGCAGGCTCTCGATAAGAGCCTGCATCTCGGAGGCGCCCAACCTGCGCTGGTGCGACTGGTAGGCCTCGTTGGCGGCTCTCCATCCCGAGTCACCAGCGAGGCATGCCGGCCACTGAATATCCTCGGCGGCTTCCGCCATGCGGGATAGGCGGTTACGCTCCGAGGTGGCGAGGCTTTGCAGTTCGCCGACCATAGCGCTCACCTTCTTTCCGGCATCGCGCCACTCATATTTTACGCCCGTCAGTCAAGGGGCCGCGGCGTGGTTGCGATTGCGCCGTGCTATACTTCCGGAACGTCCGGCTTGGACGCAAATTCTCTCGCCACGAAGTTCCTTAATCAGCCAAGAGAGGGAGGAGCCATGGCCGGTCCGCTGACGGGACTGAAAGTCGTCGAAATGGGTCTCTGGGTGGCGGCCCCCTCTGCCGCCTGTATCCTGGGAGACTGGGGCGCCCAGGTCATCAAGATCGAGCCGCCCACAGGAGATCCCTTCCGCGGCCTCTTCGCCTCGGTCATGGGCAGCGCTGCCCCCCTGAACCCGCCCT
>DASSZB010000050.1:0-3597 GCA_035702935.1 Dehalococcoidia bacterium | reverse complement strand
GATGGGGGGAACGCGGACTCCGTAGAACTGGTCGCCTTCGGCGCCGGGCGGCGGCTCGATCGGGGCGACGAGGATCTGCTCCGACGAGAAATGCTCGAAGTCCTGGGCGATGGCGAAGAGGTCCTCGTAGCGGGTGGGCATCCAGGAGGCGCCCCAGCGGTCCGAGTGAGCCACCGGGCACTTCTGTCGCAGCTCATCCCAGACGGGGAACGGGTCCCTGATGTACGCCGGGTCGAATATGTCGTAATCGGACGCCCAGTCTGTCACGGGCTCAGTGGTCACGGGGTGCCTCCTTCCCAGGCAGAGTTAACTTATCGACCGCTAAGGAAATTGTCAATCCTCTGCCGCTCCTTCATGCTTTCGCAGCGAGGCCGCGCGCGGCCCAGGCACGCGTGGTGAGACGAATGGCACCGTCTGCGGACGCGGGCAAGGTGGCCGAGAGCCTCTCCTTGATGGCCACCTGCTGTGCTTCCGAAAGCCCCATGAGGTAGACGGGAGCGGCGCCTTGCCCGCCGAGGAACGGATCCCAGAAGTCGTCGAAGTCGCGGAATTCCGTCTCCACGACCAGCGGCCGCACGGTTACGTCATCGAAGCCCGCAGAGCGGAAGGTTTCCGCGAGCGTGTCCGGGTGGCACAGGGGAAAGCGCTCGCCCTCGTCCAGGGCGACTCCGCCGGGATCGACCGCCGCGGCGGCATCCCAGAAGTAGCGCAGCATCTGCATTCCTTCGGCGTAGTCCCAGACATAGGCGGCCGCAATGCCGCCGGGCCGGAGGACCCGGCGAAACTCGGCCAGCGCTTGCAGTACGTCCGGGACAAAGTTGAGCACGAGTCCGGAGACGGCGACATCGAAGGTCTGCGCCCCGCACGGTAAGGCGGTGGCATCGCCCTGTGTGAACTGGGCGCGGTTATCGGCGGTCAGGCGGCGTGCCGTGCGCACAAACCCGGCCGAAGGATCCAGGCCAAGGACGGCAGCCGGGGATGCTAGTTGAAGGACTGTCCGTGTTAGAGCGCCGCTGCCGCAGCCCACGTCCAGCCAGCAGGAGCCGGCCCCCTCGTCCAGCCAGACGACGAACTCGCGGGCCACGAGCCGGCTCCAGCGGCCCATGAATTGTTCATAGGCATCGCCGCTGGTCCAGCTCTCGAGGCGGGTGGGGTCCATGGCATCTAGCCGGCCGCGGGCTCAGCCCGGCCGGACGTCTCTTCCGTGGCGTCGGCCGGCGCCGCTGCGCCTGCCTCGGCGGTGCCTTCGACTTCGGCGGTAATCACAACGGGTTTGCCAACCATGGCGCCGATAGCCTCGGCGGCGTCGATGGCGCGGTCCCAGGCCTCGTCCACGAGGTCGTTGTTGGCCGGGGCCATGACCTGCGCCAGCGGTAGCCGTTTGCTACTGACCTTGACGAGGATGATATCCCAGGCACGCAGCTCGAACGGGGCCCGGCCGCCGATGGTTACCTCGCCCATGTCCCAGTCCTCCACCTCGATGTGGTCGACTTTCCAGAAGGGGACAAGTTCGACGGTGCCGAGCCCGAGACCGAGGACGCCCTGGTGGAAGCGGACAGACTGCTTCGCTGTCTCGATGACGACGGCGGCGCCGATGAGCGAGTAGATGAACCCCATGGCTGAAAACGGCGTCAGGATGACGGCGCCCAGGAGCATCAGGCCCAGGACGTACACGGACAGGGAGTCAGAGAACATGATGATGCCCGCAAAGAGCGCGCCGGCGATGACGAGGCCGATGAACGGGCCGATGATCGCGGCGCGCTCTGGGCGAATGTCGATGCGGCCCTCCTGGACGACGCAAACGCGGCGGTCGAGGGGGATGCGCCGGGTTTCTGTAGACATGGCTGTTCTATTCTAACCGGGTAACCGGCGACGCGATCTCGCGTTTCCCAGTGTGAGACTCCATCAGAGACAAGGAGGGAACGAGATGTTCTCGGGAGACCGGATTTTCCCCGTTGCCGGGTGCGCACTGTTGTTGCTCATTGTCGCGCTCATCGTGAACGTGGTCTGCAGCGCCTCATTCAGCGATAAGAGTCCGTTCGAACGCGACGAGGTTGAGGAATACTTGACTGACCTGAACGATAACGAGACGGAAGTCATCGGCGCGGCTGCTAGCTCGATTATCGTCGACAGCTTCGTGGGTCCCCTCGCCGGCATCGCGGGCTACCTGCTGTTCCGCCAGCGGCAGAGGCTCCTGGCTACGACCTTCCTCGGGTTTCTTCTCGTGGGCGCTGCTGTATCCCTGGTCGCAGATGCCGTCGGCATCGGCAACTTGATCATCGCCAAGGACTTCGCGGACGGTGGCCCGGCAGGCATCGCTGCCGGCGATAGCACGATAACGGAGGTCGGCCGCGCCCTCGGGATGACGCAGTTTGCGTTAACGCAGGCGGGGTTCTCCGCGATCAGCGTCGCCATCCTGGCACTGGGCGCCCTTATCTCTTTCGCGCCGGAGCGGGGAGTGGTACCACCGCGATGGATTGGATGGCTCCTGGTACTGTCAGGCGTCTCGGGTCTGCTGGGATGGATTGTTGTTGTTGCAGACTTCGGGTTCGTCTTCTTCATCATCGCAGGGCTGAGCCAACTCATCGGCCTGGCGAGCCTCGGCGTCTGGCTCCTACGCTCTCGCGACAAGGAGGTTGCGATGATGGCCGGAGCGGCTGCCCCGGCCTGAACCAAGGTGGTCTCATCGGGGCTGCGCGTCCCAGTGGCGGCAGCCCCGATTCTTGCCAGTCGGAGTGAACCGCATGAACCAGCAACGCTTATTGGGTCTGTTGGCCGCCGTGGGGGCGGTCTTCTTCCTGGGCATTGGGCTGTGGGCGTTCGCCGACGCGTCTTCGTTCTTTGACGAGGTGGCGGACTTTCCGCCGTACAACGCCCACTTCATCCACGACGTTGGCGCGTTCCACGCCGGACTCGGCGCGGTGCTGCTCCTGGCCCTCTTCTTTCCGAGAGACGCCCTGCTCGTGGCCCTGGGCGGGGTCGGCTTCGGGGCCGCGCTGCACGTCGCGACGCACATCCGGGACCACGAGCTGGGTGGGAGTGACAGCGACACTGTTTCCCTGGGCGTCCTGGCGGTGCTGATGTTGGCCGGCGCCCTGTGGCGACTCGCCGCTACGGTGCGCGATACCGGGGGCGTTCGTTGACTGGCCCCTGAGCGCGGCTTACAATCCGCCGTGAGGTACGCTCCATGAGAAAAGATCTCGTCGAAATACTCGCCTGTCCTATGGACAAGAGCCCGCTCACGCTGACTGTGGAGGAAGAGGCAGGGGAAGAGGTCGTCCGCGGTTACCTGGCGTGCAGCAAATGCGGCGAAAAGTACCCGATAGAGGACCGCATCCCCAACCTGCTGCCGCCGGACATGCGTGAGAAGGTGTAGCCGTGGAAAAGTCCCAGCAGACCGGGCTCTTCATCATGATCGGCTCGGCGTTCATGCTCGTGCTTTTCCTCTGGGCGATGCTCCGCAAGAGCTACGCGGCCGTGGCCCTGCCGGTGGCCAGCGCACTGGCGGTGGTGAGCGCCCTGGCGTTCTGGATCGGCTGGACGCTGTTCACGGGGGAAGACGAGGACGGGGAAGACGAAGAGGAAGTCGCGGCCTAG
>DASSZB010000399.1:0-5992 GCA_035702935.1 Dehalococcoidia bacterium | reverse complement strand
GGCGAGCGAAACGGACATGACCGTGACGGTCCGCGCGGGCGATGTGACCAAGGAGGTGCGGATTACACCGGAGAACTTCGACGTCACTCAGCTCATCGAAGTGCCTGCCGGCGCGCCGATGACAATCGAGGCGCAGGGCAGCGGCCAGGGCGTCTACCAGGCCGTCACGCGGTACAACCTGCCGGCTGCTGAAGAAGAGCAGAACATCTTCGATATCACTGTGGACTTCGACACCACAAACGTCGCCGTCAATGACACTGTCGGCGTCGACGTCAGCGTGAAGTTCAACCCGCCGGTCGACCCGCTGGACGATGTGCGTTCGCCCGTGAAGGCCGGCATGGTCGTCCTTGACATCGCCGTTCCGACGGGGTTCGCCCCGGTTACGGAAACGCTCGACGCGCTGGTGGCGGGCAATCCGAAGGTGAAGCGATATGACGTCGCCGGGCGCAAGGTAATCCTCTACATCGAGGACATGACCGCCGGCGAGACGATCAACTTCTCGTTCGATGTGCAGGCCCAGTACCCGGTGCGGGCCAAGGGCGCGCCGTCGCAGGCGTACTCCTACTACACGCCGGAATGGCGCGGGGAGACGATTGGCCAGGACGTGACCGTGCGGTAGCAATTGGCAATGGGCAATTGGCAATTGCGCCCATCACTGATCGTGAACCAGGCGATTGCTGATTTCGCTTCGCCCGCATACAATCCCCCGCATGGAGCATATGACCGGGAAGGTCTGCCTGGTGACGGGCGCCAACCAGGGGATCGGCAAGGAAACGGCCCAGGCCCTCGCCCGCATGGGAGCGGAAGTGGTGATGACCAGCCGCGACACCGCGAAGGGCGAGGCAGCGCTGGCGGACGTCCGGGCACGTTCCGGCGGCACCGTAGAGCTGATGATCGCCGACTTCGGGTCGTTCGCGTCCATCCGGCAACTGGCGGCGGACTTCAAGGCGAAGCGCGCCCGCCTGCATGTGCTGGTCAACAACGCCGGCGCCATCCTGCTCAAGCGTGGGGAGACGGCGGACGGATTCGAAACAACGTTCGGGGTCAATCACCTGGGCTACTTCCTGCTCACCTCCCTCCTGCTGGACACAATCAAGACCAGCGCGCCCGCGCGCATCGTAAACGTCAGTTCCCGGGCCCACCTTGGCGCCAGGATGAACTTCGACAACTTGAACTCGGCCGGGCGGTACAGCGCCATGGGGGCCTATTCGCGCTCGAAGCTCGCGAACGTGCTGTTCACGTACGAGCTGGCCCGCCGCCTGGCAGGCAGCGGCGTCACCGCCAACTGCGTGCATCCGGGAGTGGTGCGCAGCGGTTTCGGGAAGAACAACCCGGGACTGGGGCGGCTGGTGTTCGAAACGTTCCAGGTCGTGGCGCGGCCGTTCATCCTGTCGCCGGAGAAGGGCGCAGCGACGTCGATCTACGTGGCCTCATCTCCCGAATTGGAGGGCGTGACGGGGAAGTATTTCGTCGACTGCCGCGAGAAGCCGTCCAGCCCCGCCTCTTACGACGAGGAGGCGCAACGCCGCCTCTGGGAGGTCAGCGAGGAGATGTGCGGGATCAAGGCCGCGGTGTAGGGAATGGCGATGCGTCTCAATCACATCACTCTGGTGGTTACTGATCTTGTCAGGTCGAAGGAGTTCTATCGGAAGCTCGGCCTAATCCAGATCGTGGATACGCCGCCCCGCTACGCTCGATTCAGGATGCCCGACGGCGATGCCACACTGTCGGTGGAAGTCATTGAGGGCTCTCCTCCGAACTCTGCGAGCGCGCATTTCTTTTTCGAATGCGAGGACGTTGACGCTACAGTTAGCGCGCTGAAGGCGCAGGGTATCGAGTTTTACCAGGAACCCACTGACATGTTCTATGCGTGGCGGGAAGCCCGTCTTCGCGACCCAGACGGGCATGACATCCGGCTGTACACGGAGAATGCGAAGGACGTCCGCCTGAACCCGCCCTGGAAGATACCGGGGACTTAAGTCGCCCCATGCCTGACCTGACGGTCGCCACGCTGAACCTGTTCAACCGGATGGGCAACTGGGATGCCCGCGCGCCGCTGGTGATCGACCAATGGGCCCGTCTCTCACCGGACATCATCGCCCTGCAGGAAGTGAGCCTGCTGACAGACCAGGGGACATGGCTTTGCCGAGAGGTGAACGAGCGCCGCGACGGACGCGAACCCTATGGCATCAAGCACGCCGCTCACCCCGATAAGGCGCCCGCCGCGGCAGGGTTGGGCGTGGCCAGCCTGCTCGACCCGCTGGAGCACGAGGTGCTCGACCTGATGTCCTTCGAGTCCATCGCCCAGCGCCTGGTCTTTGAGGTGGACGGCCGGCGCTTCGCGTTCGCCGGGACGCACCTGCACTACCCGGTCGACGCATCGGCCGCCCGCGTCCGGCAGATCGAGTACCTGCTGGGCTGGCTTGAGCGCCACAATGATGGCCTGCCGCTCATCCTCACGGGTGACTTCAACGCCTACGCCGAACCACCGGAGAAGACCGTGGAGGTCCTGCGCTCGCGCTTCCGTTCGGCGTACGGGACCGTGCACGGGCGCGAACCGGAGAAGACGTGGCCGACCCCGGTGAACGATTGGGACAAGTCACCGGCCGGGACGCTGGATTACGTCTGGGTGTCGCCGGAATGGGAGGTGCTGGGCGCCGGCCTCTGCTTCGACGAGGCTTCGCCGGACAATCCGGACGTGTACCCGTCTGACCACATAGGGGTGTATGCGAAGCTGCGGCTTAGTTGAGGATGCCTTCGGCGAAACGGATAAACGGATGACCGGCGGCACGTTCGAAGTGCCGCTGCAAGGCGGGCGGCGTGTCACGGCTTTGCGCTCGCAGCCCATGGGTGACGCCGGCTGGACGTTCATCTACGCACCGGGCGCCGGGTCCAACGTCCACGATCCGTTCGGGGCATACCTTGCCCGCCAGCTTCCGGCACGGGGCATTGGAGTCGTGCGGTTCCAGTTCCCCTATCAGGAGGCCGGCAAGAGGGCACCAGACCGGCCGCCGGTGCTTGAGGAGACATGGCGGGCCGTGATCGAGGCTGTGCGCCCGGAGGTCGGCAGGCTGGCGATCGGCGGACGCTCGATGGGCGGGCGGATCGCTTCGCAGGTCGTGGCGCAGGGAGTGGATGTGGACGCGCTCGCGCTGTTCGCGTATCCGCTGCACGCGCCGGGCAGGCCGGAGCAGATACGCGACGTCCACCTTTCGGCTCTCAGAGTGCCAACGCTGTTCTGTTCGGGAACGAACGACGCCTTCGCCTCGCCAGACGAGCTGCGCTCGGCCGCTGCAAAGACCGCCCGCGCAAGCACCCCCCTCCTAGAAGGCGCGGACCATGGTTTCAAAGTTCCCCGGGCAAGCGGCCGCACGCGAGAGAACGTGTGGGCGGAGGCGGTTACGTCGATGGGGGAGTGGTTACAGGGCGTGTAGACTACGGTGGCATCGTTCGATATGTCATCGCATCGCGGGTGTAACGCCAGGGGCTCTGGAGCGTCTCTTTTAATCGGCGCTATCTGAAACGCGTTATACAATTATGCCAATGCAAATCCGAGGGAGGGCTGTGGTGCGGGCGCGAGCATGGCTTCTGCCACTGCTCCTCCTGGCACTTCCCCTGGCCGCGGTGTCCGCGGCGCCGGACCGAACGGACACTAGTCACCTCTGTGGTTACACGGGCAGCCCCGCAGGCGCGTACGAATTCGAGACCTACGAGGCAGCCGACTATCGTAATACCTACGGCCGCTCGCTGGAGCTGGCGGGGCTCAACCAGTTGTTGCCGGAGTACGATATGTTCGCTCTTCCGTGGATGGAAGGCGGTGACCGCTCGGCTGGCTCATCCCAGCTGATGGCAGCCCACATTCCGCCTGTCATCCTGAAGGCGATCGCCTGGATTGAAAGTGGGTGGGCGCAGGCCTCCTACGATCCACTAGTGCAGTACGGTGAGGTAGGCCCCACGCTGATCTCGCATGACTGCGGGTACGGGATCATGCAGGTGACGTCTGGGATGCAGAACTTAACAGGTGTACCGCGCATGGACCAAGTGATGATCGGCGGGCACTACGGGTTCAACATCGCGCGGGGGGCACGCATCCTGGCGGACAAATGGAACATGGCGCCGGAGGTCCGGCCGCTTGTGGGCAACCGTGACCCGTATATTATCGAGAACTGGTATTACGCGCTCTGGGGGTATAACGGCTTCGTCTGGGGAAACCACCCGTTGAATCCGAAGTATGACTCCGGCCGCGGGCTCTACGACTGTGTATCAGACCGGTCCGGATATCCCTACCAGGAGCTTGTCCTTGGCTGCGTGGCAAACCCGCCCTCGCGTGGTGGTGTCCGGCTCTGGGACCCGGTGCCGGTAAGTCTGCCAAACCTCGCCGATCCGCAGTATGCGGGGCCCCTGAATAACTGGGATGCCTGCGCATACTCGCTGGACTGCGCCGGGATGGATATGCCGACGCCGAGCCAGTATCACGTGGACCCTACTGCACCGGGCGTCACCCGTGAGCAGGTGCTCGGAACGCCGACGCTGGCCATCTCCAGCGACAACATCACGTTGCCTCCCACCGGCGGGGCGGCGCAGGTAACAGTCTCCAACACCGGGAGCGGCCTGCTGACGTGGAGAGCGTTGAGCACTGCGCCGTGGCTCTGGGTGTCCCCCATGGAGGGAGTGGCTCTTGGCGCCGACCTCGGTCTATGGAACTCCAGCTTCGGGGTGAGCGCAGATCCCTCGTTAGTGCCGGGAAGCTACAGCGCTCAGGTCGTAGTGGAGTCAATGTACTCGACGGTGACGACGCGGATCATCCAGGTGAACTTGACGGTTGGCTGCGCACCTTCGGGGGTCATTGATGCCGGAGACGCCCTGCAAATCCTGCGCCAGGCGAGCGGCTTGCCTGCCTGTACCGCCGACATCGCGGATGCCAATTGCAGTGGGCAGACGGACGCCGTGGATGCGCTTGCAGTTTTGCGGTATGTGGTAGGGCTACCACCCGGCGTGCCTGCCGGCTGCCCTCCGCTGGGCTAAGCACCTCCGGCACGCATCCCGAGTCGGGGTGGAGCGTGGTTGCGGGATGATCGCTGTCCCGCTAACATTTTCTACGTGGAGCTGATCGCGTACGCCGCAACGCTCCGGCGAGTGCCGGCGCGGCGAGGGGCCGGGAGGGGCAGCAACCCCCGAAATGAAGGCCCGGAGTCCGGCGGGCAATCGTGATGCGGATCCATGTCACCACTATGGGGTCACAGGGGCGGACGACGTGAACCCCCGCGGGCCAAGGGAACCTTTTGGGCGACGGAAGGCGTTATTCATTGGTGAAAGTGGAATCTGAGGGGTGGAATGTCTTCGATTGAGTTGACGCGCAGGCAGCCGCTGCGGGCGAATAGCGGCATTCTTAGTATGGGCCACCACCTGTGGGCGTTCTTCTGCCGGTGGGACCTTCTTTGGCATATGACGGTCCGACACCTGCGTGGGCAGTACAAGCAGTCTGTGCTGGGCTACGCCTGGGCGTTCGTGAACCCGTTGAGCCAAATGATCATCCTGAGCTTTGTGTTCGCGACGATCATGCGGGTCGGTTCGGGCGGAGATGAGCCTTACGCGCTCTTTCTGTTCGTGGGGCTCCTGCCGTGGATCTTCTTCTCGGCGGCGATCGCCTCGGCCACAGAAAGCGTTGTCGGCGCCGCTAGCCTGGTTACGAAGGTGTATTTTCCCCGGGAGGTGCTGCCAACGGCGGCGGTGTTTACCAAGATCGTAGACCTGGGCTTCGGCCTCCTCATCCTGGCCGGAGTGATGGTCTATTACGGTCACCCGCCGGAAGCGACCAGCGTCTGGGTCCCCGTACTATTTGCCATCCACCTTATCTTCACACTGGGGCTCAGCTACCCGCTCGCGGCGCTGAACCTTTTTTTTCACGACGTCCGCTTCCTCGTCGGCGTGGCTCTCACCTTGTGGTTCTACCTAACGCCGGTCATCTACCCGATGTCGATAATCCCGCCCA
>DASSZB010000388.1:0-2793 GCA_035702935.1 Dehalococcoidia bacterium | reverse complement strand
GAAGGCGACAGGGCGCCCCGGCCAATCGGCATAGCGGCGCGGGCGGACGGCAGCATGGTCGTCTCTGACGCGGAGAACCACCGCGTGCTGTTCCTGGACGTCGATGGGACCCTGGTCAGGTCCGTGGGCAGCGGCCTGCGGTCAGGCGGCCGGGACGGGTTTAACGTCCCCGGGGCGATAACACTGGACGCGACGGGGAACGCCTATATCGTGGACACGCTCAACGGAAGGATCGTAAAGCTTTCGCCGAGCGGCGCGTACCTGGGCGAGTATGGAAGGCTGGCGGACACGGCAGGCTCGCTGGCGCGACCCAAGGGAGTGGCCGTGGACGGCGCCGGCCGGGTGTTCGTGAGCGACGGGTTGCAGGCAGCGGTGGAAGTGTTCGCAGCGGACGGGACATACCTGGGCGTGATTGGGCGCCGGGACCCGCAGGACGCGAAGGCGGGATCCATCTACGAGGCGCCGGGCGCGCTCTGGTTGTCCGGTGCGCGGCTGACCGTGATAGACGGCATCGTGGGCCTGGTGACGGTGGAGATACCCGAGACCGCGCCCAGGCGGGCCGCCGAGCCCTAGCGCGCGGCCTGAATTCATCTACGAGTAACCTCGGGACGCGCGGGAGCCGTGCGTTGGCGGCGTTGGAGCAGGTGCTGGGCGCGCCAGGTCTACTCAGCGCCAGGCTTAACCCCTGTGGGAGACGAGTCCCTGGAGCGCCGTTGGCTTTAGGGGTGGGTGGTGGTCAGCTCGTCGCCGCGGGGGAAGATCTTGTCTTTGTCGGACTCGTGGCAGCGCACGCAGAAGGGGCGCTGGTGGCAGTAGGCGCAGGGCTGCTGACCCGCGCTGGCAATGACGTTGGCGTGGTCGAAGTACATGTCGTCGTGCTTGACCGAGGTGGCGCCGCTGTTGTGACAGTTGGAGCAGTAGGTCTGGCTATGGCAGTTGTTGCAGGATGTCCCGCCTACGTTGGATGACCCGGCGAGGTCCTTGTGATTGAAGACCCAGAGTTTATCCTGGTGGGTCTTCGGGGGATCGCCGATCATCAAAGTGTTAACCGCGGCGCCAGACGACGGGAAGGTGTGACAGAGCGAGCAGCGGGACGGGATCGGCTCATCGCTCAGGGCGCCGTCCACAATCTTGTAGTGGCCGCCGTCGTGGCAGCGGAAGCAGCCGGCGGAGTCGATGTGTCCCATGTAGCTGGGGTAGTCGGCGCTGACCTCGTCCATCTCAGGGTTGGAGCTGAGCGTGTAGATAGAGGCCAGCGTTTCCAGAGATTCCTGGAATTCTCGCGGCCGCTCGAGCAATACCCAGGGGTAGTCCCTGTGATACGTGGCGCGCAGGGCGTTGATGGCGGCGAAGGCGCCGGCGACGTCATCGTACCTCTGGCTGACGACGTCGAGTCCGAGTTTCTTTATGTAAGGAAGACCAGGATCGATGTCGCCATCCGCCAGGGCCTTGTCGAGGGCTCGCGGAGGGGTGGTGAACTCGTGGCCGACGCGGTTATGGCAGTCGTAGCAGCCCATGTGACGGGTGTCGCCATTTTGCCTGAGCTCCCTGGCGCGCAGACCTGCCTGCCCCGAGATTTCGAGTTCGTTCTCGGCGATGTACTCCTCGTGGGTACCGTCGGGTTTGTCGACGCCCACCCAGGTGATGGTGGTGGCCTCCGGGTCTTCGGCCACGTATCGCACGGTGGAAAGCACGTGCCAATGGATGCCCTGGGTATCCTGCTCTTCATCCCCTGACAGGCGCACCACGAGTGCTGTGCGCTGCTCCGTGTTGTTGCGGTCGACGCCGTAGTTGGAGCGGGTGAGCAAGAGGTCGGCGTTCTGGCGGGCGGGATCGTGACATTGCATGCAGATCTCGTCGGCCGGGGGCATCTTGTGGGCAGCGGGCGGGATTGGCCGGGCGTAGGTGCCGGTGAGGATCTTGATGGTCTGCTGGAAGCCATCCATCTTGGCCTTAACGAGGGCCTTGAGGCCGCGGCCCACGTGGCATTCAGCACATTCCACTGACTGGTGCGGGGACTCTTCGTGCGCCACGACCTGGGCGGTCATGGTGTGGCAGCGGGAGCAGAAGTCCTCCGACTCCATGTAGGTCAGTGATTTCATGCCGCCGAAGGCGAATCCGGCAGCGAGTACGGCAGCGACTGTGGCGAGGAGGAGAGGCCGGCTGGTCCAAAATCGGAGACTGCCGCGGAGGATATCCGCGGCCTTGGACAGAGCGAGTTTTGGCCCTTTCAATACTTACCTCCGCCGTCCCACTGGCCCAGATAGCCGTGACGGCCGGAGGTCCTGCTCAGGGGCTGCTCTCCGCTCCGCCTTCTGCGGCGACCATGACTTCCGCGACCTTCTTTTCCATGGTCTTCTTGCTCATACTGCCGATGCGCCATTCGCGCAGAATCCCATCCCTGTCGATAAAGAAATGCGTTGGTATGCCGACGATGCGATACTTGGCGGCGATGTCCGTGCCGCGGTCCAAGCCGATGTCGTAGGTGAGGCCGGTTCGGTCCACGTAGCCCCTGACTGTCCCGTCCTCCTCGCCGATGGCGATCCCCAGGACGACCAGCCCGTCCGCCTTGTTTGCCTCGTAGACGGCCTGGATGTCGGGGTTCTCGGCCCGGCACGGAGGGCACCAGCTTGCCCAGAAGTTGATCCAGACGGGTTGGCCGCGGAAGTCGCTGAGTTTGTACGTCTGGCCGTCGAGCGTTTGCACGCTGAAGTCCGGCGCCTCTCTGCCGATCTTGGGCGCCGGGCCGGAGGCGGCGGCGGTGAGGGTGATCGACTGGCTGGAGCCGGCGCC
>DASSZB010000169.1:0-7164 GCA_035702935.1 Dehalococcoidia bacterium | reverse complement strand
AGGGCGGCAAGTTGTATCGCTGCCGGGCGTCCGAAGTCGGCCAGCGCGTCGAGCGCGGCGCGGATACTGCGCCCGGTGAAGAGCACATCGTCCACCAGGACGATAGTCTTTCCTTCGATGTCCGTGGGCACGTCTGTTGGCTGAAGGCGCGCTCGGCCGACGCTGATCTGGGCGAGGTCATCGCGGTAGAGACCGATGTCCAGCGAGCCCACCGGCACCTGCTGACCTTCGAACTCGGCGATGGCGGCGGCGAGGCGCTCGGCAAGCGGTACACCGCGTGTATGCAGGCCGACGAGCACGATGGCGTGGAGGTCGCGGTTTCGCTCGATGATCTCGTGGGCGATGCGCCGGATGGCGCGGCGGATGTCCTCTGCGCTGAGGATTACGTGGCCGTTCAAGAGGTGGCCCCGGATAAAGATAAGCCCCTGTCGCCAGAACGGCCAGGGGGCTCTGCTTGCGGGGTGAATATGCGGTTATGCGTGCCGTGACTCCGGGTCACCGCGTATCTCCTTGGCGGCCTCTCGGGACCGCATTAAAGGTGCCTGACAGGGCTCTCCGTCCACTGTCTTGACGATGGTAACACGCAGGCAGTGACCCCGCAATGCGCTTGAGGCGCCGTGATATCATTCATCCACAAAATTGCTGGTCGTGGAGGTTGTATGCCTGACTTCAAGAAGGTCGCCAGCGCGAGCGAGGTCCCCGCGGGCGAGATGACGATTGTCGAGGTGGACGGGGAGGAGGTGGCCATTGCCAACGTGGGCGGCGAGTTTTTCGCGTTCAGCAATACCTGCACGCACCGGGGCGGGCCGCTGGGAGAAGGGATCCTCACTGGAGATGTCGTGGAGTGTCCGTTCCACGCCGGGCAGTTCAACGTGCGGACCGGCGCGGTGGTCGCGCCTCCCCCTTCAGAGCCTGTGCAGACTTATGCCGTTCGCGTGGACGGCGACGACATCAGTGTTGCGCTGGAGTAGTCTCGCCCGGATCGTAGCGGAGACTCAGGCGTACGGGTCGAGGCTGGGAAGGACGTCGGCGGCGTCGAACAGAAACACCGCGCCGACGACGAGACTGAAGACGGCGGCGACGAGACCGGCGCCCGCGTAGATCCACTGCCGGCGGCTCGATGAGATGAACCCGATGGTGCTGATCACCGTGATCAGGGAGTTGGAGACGAGCAGGCCGAAAAGGAACCCCACCAGGGCGAAGACTCCCGCCAGCTGGCTGTCGGCCCCGACCGCGGTTGTAATCACCAGCACCTGGGTGCCTGTCTCGGCGCCGACCCCGTGGATCATTCCGATTCCGAAAGCAGTTCGCCTGCCGTATTGCTGGGCGGCATGGACGTGACGCCCCTGGCGCTTGAGTACGCGTGAGCGGACGGCCTCGACGAGGTTACGCACCGCGGCGAAGACGAGCATCCAGCGGCTGCGGAGGTGGAACTCGCCGCCACCACGGACGAACCGATAGAGCGAGTAGAAGAGATAGGCCGCCAGGAAAAGCAGGGTCACGCCCACGACCTTCTCCATGATGGGGTCAATCCAGCCGGGCAGGAATTCGCGGGCCAGGATGGCGGCGAGGCCGAGGACAAAGACGACGCCACCGTGTCCAAGGGCGTACATGGTTCCCAGGACGAGGGCCGGGCGCTGCCGGTGAACGAAGGCGCCCACTGCATCCATCTGTCCGTTTGGAGATCCTGTGCCGTCCTCGTCGGGACCGTGTACGTGCGGGTGGTTGGGCACCTGGGGACCGATGGTAATCGCCCCCCCGGGCATCCAGCGCCGCTCGGCCGTCGCCACTTGAGCCTCGGAATGGACGTGGCCGATGCCGTGATGCGACTCGTCGGTCAGCATCAGGCCCGGTTCGCCGACCAGCCAGGCCTCTTCTTGGTCGATGGCTGCGGTCGTGCTGGTGATATCGGTGATGGCAGCGATGTGGTCCCAGTCGATCCCGTGACGGAACCCAAGGGCGATTGCGGCAGCGACGATCCAGATGGAGCCGCCGATAGCGAGCGTGGGAAGCTGGAGATCAATCACTGGCATGGGGCTACTCGGCGTACCGCGCGGTGCTCGCGCCCTCGAAGACGAGGCTGGTGTCGACGATGTCCATGGGGGAGGCGTCGCCGCCGAGGGCCGGGATCAGGATGCGCATGTTGTTCACCATCATGCCTAGGTACGAGTGGTCCTCATCACCGGGGTCGCCTGGCAGGTCGTCGTCGCGAAGATCGTCCACATACGCCGCTCCGGCGTCTTCGGCCATGGTCGCGAGGACATTGCTGGGGAAGACCTCGGAACCGAAAATCGCGGGGATTTCCTCGCTCTTGATCTGCTCGACAAGGCTGGCTATCTGTGATGCGGAGGGCTCGCCTAGGCCGGCGGGCTGGATGGGCCCGATTACCGTGAAACCGTAGCGGTCGGCCCAGTAGGCCCACGAGGCGTGGTATGTCACGAGCTTGCGGTTGGCCTCAGGGACCGTCTGGGCAGCGACGCGAATCTGCTGATCGAGCCGTTCCAGGCGCTTCTTGAACGCCTCGAAGTTTGTGTCGTAGTAGTCCTTGTTGGCCCCGTCCATGTCAACGAGCTTGTCGTGGACTAGGGTGGCGTAGCGGGTGGCAAGCTCGGGGTTTGGCCAGAGGTGCGGGTTAGGCTTGCCCTGGTCCTGGGGGAAGCTGGCGTCGTACCTGTAAAGGTCTGGCGTTATAGTCTCGTCGCCCAGGAGCAGGATGTCGGCATCGCCCTTCTTGTTGGACCTGGCTAACTCGAGGGTGGCTTCTTCGAGCTGGAGGCCGTTGAGGATGATAAGGTCGGCCGCTTCGATGGCGCCGACGACGGAGGTCGGCGGCTCGAACGTATGGGAGCTCACTCCCTCCGGGATTACGCCATCCAGCTCGATGGCCGTGCCGCCGACGTTCTCGACGATGCTTGTGATGGGGGAGACGGTGGTGATGACCCTGAGCTTGGTATTACCGGTGCCGCCGTCATCATCGCCGCAAGCGGAGAGAATGGCGGCGATGGCGGCGAGAGTGAGGATAACGGTGGCGCGGCGGGGCATCGTTCTTCCTTATGATCCGGAGGTCGCCTCGCGGGAGAGACAGTCGCGGCAGAGGCCGAAGATGGCGAAGTGTCCGAGGTCTGCCTGGAAGCCCAGTTCGTCGTGGAGAGCAGTGGCCAGGCTGTCGAGGTACGTGTTGTCCAGCGAGCTGACGTCGCCGCAGGTGCGGCAGACCAGATGGTGATGGCGGTCGAGCCCGATCCACTCGAATTCGCTCTCACCGCTGCCCATGTTGGTTTCGCTGACCAGTCCGAGAGCGGCGGCGGAGTTGAGGGTGCGATAGACGGTGGAGGCGTCGACGTACGGGTAGGCGCGGCGGACCTCATCCAGGATGCGAGAGGCGGTGATGTGGCGTCCGGAGTGACGCAGGGATGAGAGGATTAGCATCCTCTGCGGAGTTACCTTTTGCCCGGCACCCCGAAGTGTTGTTGCGGTCTCGGTCTCGCAGCTCATTAGACTGGGTAGTTTGTTTCGCAGAAATCGTGTTTCGCGGCCATGGGTGGCAAATGCAAGTGATGGCACTTGCATTGTGGTGCGAAGAAGCGGTCATGTCAAGGTCGGTGCGGCTCTTAGTCTGGCCGCGGACGTCCTTGGCGCTGGCGGTGATGTCAGCCGGCAGGCTTGATGTTGCGGTTGACGCGGAACAGGTTCGTCGGGTCGTACTTCTTCTTAAGGGCAGCCAGGCGCTCGTACTTCTCCTTGCCGTAGGCTTCCAATGTTCGGTCGTCGCCCTCGTCCTCAGTGAGGAAGTTGACGTAGACGCCGCCGGTGGAGTGCTGGCGCATCGCGGACCAGGAGGCGCGGGCCCAATCCTTGCAGGCGTCGATCTTTGCTGGATCGATGCAGGAAGAGGCCACGTTGAGGACGTAGGCGGCATCCCTGTGGGCGGCGGCCGAGATGTTGTCATCAATACGAGCGGCCTCGCCGCCGAGCTGGAACACAATGAGGGCCGACTCCGGCGAGGGGAACTCTGCCGTGCGCTCGAGTATCGTCTGCTGGGCGGCCGCGCTGACGCCGGGGAGATAGTCGGACTTCCAGTAGTAGTAGCGGCCGGGCGGCTGCGTGCCGTCGAGAGCGGACTGGTGGACGGTGAACGGCTTGGGCTGGATAGTATCGGCGACGGGCGAGCCGAACGCCTTGAGGGGCTTGACTGCCTTCTCGCCCTCCTCGACGGATCCGGCGTGGCAGACGACGACTCCGACGATTGGCTTGCCGTGGATCTCCTGCGGAAGGAAGGGCGCGGGCGGCGCAATCCGCAGCATGAGCACGCAGGTCAGTTCGTCCGGCGCTGAGGCGCTGAACTCACGGTAGAAGGAGACCACATCTTCCGCGCTATCGCGAGGATATGCGACCATGCCGGCCACAACGGTAGGGCCGAGCCGGCGCATTCGGAATTCGTAAGAGGCGACGATGCCGAAGTTGCCGCCGCCGCCGCGTATGCCCCAGAACAGATCGGCATTCTCGCTCTCGCTGGCTCTCACAAGGTCGCCGGTAGCGGTTACGACATCGGCAGAAATGAGATGGTCCGAGGTCAGGCCCCACTTGCGGGTCAGCCAGCCGAAACCGCCGCCCAACGTTAGGCCGGAAAGGCCGGTCTGGGAGACGAACCCGGATGGGACAATGCGGCCAAACGCCTGGGTCTCGCGGTCGATGTCGCCGAGGAGCACGCCCGGCTGCACGCGGGCCGTTTCGTTTGCGAGGTCCAGGTGCACGCCTTTCATCCGGGAGAGATCGATCACGATGCCGTCATCGCAGAGAGACGTGCCCCCGATATTGTGGCCGCCGGCACGAATCGACAGGGGGAGGCCCTCCTCGCGGGCGAAGTTCAGGGCGTCGAGGATGTCGGCGGTGCCGGTGCAACGGACTACGGCGGCCGGCCGCCTGTCGATCATTGCGTTCCAGATGCTGCGGGCCTCGTCGTACCCCACGTCTTCAGCCGTGAAAACGGCGCCGCGTACGCGGCTTCGAAGCTGCGCGATAGTGTCAGTGGAGATAAACGTCGAAGCCGTCTTCTGCGTCAATGAGCACCTCCTGTGCTGTCGCTCGCCCTGCCAACGAAACCTAGACTATCACAGGTCAATCAGGGCGCGGACTCAGGGCAACGAGTCGAGGAATTCGAGGAGGACGCGGTTGAAGGCTTCGGGGTTATCGAGGTTGGCGGCGTGGCCGGCCTTGGGGATGATTTCCAGGCGGGCGCCGGGGATCTTGGCCGCCATGTAGTCGCTGGGGCCACGGAACGGCTCGTCCTGGTCGCCGACGATAACGAGAGTCGGGACGTCGATGTCCGGCAGATGGTTAATGATGCGGTCGTCGAACTGGGCAAGCATGCCTCGGGCGGCGTGCGCGAGTCCCTGGGCGGACTTGTGGTAGCGGGCGGTGGCGGCCACCTCGGTGCTGGACCCGAGAGCGTCCATGCCGCCGGCTTCCAGCTGTTCGGCGCGCTTCATCGCGGCCCGGTTCCAGCCGGCACGGGCGTCTGGGTTTCGGTAGCCGGGGCCGGTGTCGCAGAGGACGAGGGCGCGGACCATCTCCGGGTGCGCCAGGTGAAAGGCGAGGGACATGAATCCACCCAGGGAGAGGCCGCCGATGACAGCAGGCCCGGTCTCGAGCATCTGGAGGAGGGCGAGCATATCGCCGAGCGTGAGCGTTTCGGAGTACTGGGTGGGGTCTTCCGGGCTGTCGGTCTGGCCGTGGCCGCGCATGTCCCAGGAGATGAAGCGATAGCGGTCCCTCAGGGCGTCCGCCTGGGGTTTCCACATGCGGCCCGTGGCGGAGTAGCCGTGGGTCATAAAGACGGCCGGGCCTTCGCCGGCGACCTCGTAGTTGATGGTGATGCCGTTGAGCTTCGCTTCGGACATGCGGCTGTTATCTTTCTCCGCCGGCGAGAGGCGGGATGAGGGTGACGCGGTCTCCGTCGCTGAGCGGGTGCTGGTAGTCGGCGTTGGCGCTGCCGACGATGACGATGCTGGCCAGCTCCTCGGGGACGGCGAGCTTCTGGACGAGGTCCCAGACCTTCGCGCCCTCGGGCATCTCGTATTCGAAGGTTTCGCTACCGTTGGGGGAGTACTGGCGGAGGTAGGCTTGGAGTTCGACGGTGAGCTTCATGGTTACATCGTAGCGTATGGCTGGGTAGGTCGCTCTGAGGAGTGGCGCGGGGCCTATTTCCTGATGGACTCGTAGGCCAGCATGCCATAGTTGATGCGTTCTCCGGCCAGCATATAGCGCCAGCGGTTGACGTTCGTCTTGCGGCGGATCATTGCCTGGACGACGCCAAGGTCCTGCACGTGCTGGGCGTTGCCGATGACGACGGCGCCGACGATGGCGCCTTCGTTCAGCAGGAGCTTGCGGTAGGTGTTTGCGGAAGGGTTCTGGAAGACTATTGGCTCCCAGCCGGGGCGTTCGCGGAACTCGCCGACGGAGGCCATCGTAATGCCAAAAAGCTCGGTGACGTTCCAGCTGAGGCTTCCGGGGTACCTCTGTGAGTCGCCTGTCATGTTGGCGCCGGCGATGCGGCCCTGGTCGACGGCGGTTGGCCAGATAGCATGGACGGCGCGCTCCTCGGTGAGGAAATCGAAGCCTTCCGCGCAGTCGCCGGCGGCGTAGATGTCGGGAAGGCTGGTCTCCTGGCGATCGTTGACGAGGATGCCGCGCTCGATGTCCGGGCCCGAAGCGGAGCGCGCGTGCTCCGCTGATCCCTCGAGAGCCTTCGGATGAACGGAAGGGGGCGTTTTGAGGAAGTCCGCGTTGGGGCGGACGCCGGCGCCGACGACGATCATGTCTGCCTGGTAACTGGCGCCGCTCTTGAGGGTGATCGTGTAACCGGAGGTGGCCCTTTCGATGGAGGCGACGGTGTCGCCGAGGATGAGGTCGATGCCCTTCTCGCGCATGACGCGCTCGAGGGCGCGGCCGGCGGGCTCGTCGAGGAGCTGGGGCATGACCTGGTCCGCCATTTCGACGATGGTGTACTTGAGGTTGGCCACCTTGATGAGGGCGCTGACGGTAAGCAGGCTGATGAAGCCGGCGCCGATGACAAAGCAGGACTTCGCATCTGCCATCTGCCGCTGGATCTTCTGAGTGTCGGCGAGCGTCCAGTGGTAGCAAGGGTCGGCGTCCTCGATGCCC
>DASSZB010000010.1:0-11299 GCA_035702935.1 Dehalococcoidia bacterium | reverse complement strand
CGGTACGGGGATTCGATGATCTGGAGTGGAACATCCGGCACGGTCCGCTGCCAGCTTTCCCGGAATTCCTCCGCGGCTTCCCGGGTGTCGGTAAGATGAACGGCCGTGACCATTCGCGAAAGCTCGCGAGCCATGCCTATGGCGCCAAGGGATATCTTATTGATGCCGTCAACGGGGACGATGACGTGATCCCGCGGCGGCATGTACTCGGCGTGGTCACGTTCGCCGGCTCGCACAATGGGGACGGCGGTCGGAACACCGAGCGGCGGCCCGTCCTCATCAACCGCAATGCGCGCGGCGAACCAGTCATAGTGGCGCCGGATGAGGGCGAACATGAGCATCAGCGCCGCCATCATCAGGACAGAGATCCAGGCGCCGGAGGCGAACTTGCTGATTCCGATGACGACGGCCACAATAGCCGTCGCCGCAGCGCCGACGCCACTGATGAGGGCCGCTCCCTTCCAACCCACCTCCTTGAGACGCCACGTGTGCTTGACCATGCCCGCCTGCGATAGCGTAAATGACACGAAGACGCCCAGGGCATAGAGCGGGATCAAGCGCGTGACCTCGCCTCCGAACGCCGCCAGCAGAACGGCGGCTGCCACAGCCAGGATCATAATCCCGTTGGAGTAGGCCAACCGGTCGCCGCGGAAGGCGAACTGGCGGGGGAGGAAGCGATCACGGGCAAGGATAGCCCCAAGCGGTGGAAAGCCGTTGAAGCTGGTATTGGCGGCCAGGAAAAGGACGAGCGCAGTCCCCACCTGGTATGCGTAATAGAAGAGGTTGGTGCCCACCGTGGCCTTCCCCAGCTGCGAGACGATGGTTTCGCCCCCCTCCCCCGGTTCTTCAGGCACGAGGCCAAATCGGCTGGAGAGGAACGTGATGCTGAGAAACAGGAACGCCAGCAAGACGGCCATCCAGACCATCGTGGCCCTGGCATTCTTCACTTCGGGTGGCTTGAAGGCCGGAACGCCGTTCGAAATAGCCTCGATACCGGTCAGGGCGGCACTGCCCGATGAGAACGCACGCATGAGAAGGAAAAGCGTCAGTCCGCTCGTCGCCACCACCTGCTCGCGGGGCGGAGCTTCGTGCAACAGCGAACCGGGCGCATCGCCGATGATCACCTTCACGAACCCGACGACTATCACGGTGGTCATTGACAGCAGGAAGAAATACGTCGGAATGGCGAACAATGTACCCGCCTCGCGAATCCCGCGCAGGTTTCCCAGCGTGATCAGGACGATCATGGTCACACCGATGGGTACGCGTACATCATGGAGGTCCGGCGCTGCCGAGGTGACGGCAGCGACTCCGGCTGCCACACTGACCGACACCGTGAGCACGTAGTCGACCAGCAACGCAGACCCGGCGACGAGCCCCGGGCCGCGCCCAAGGTTCTCGTGCGCCACGATGTAGGCGCCGCCGCCGCTGGGATACGCCCTGATCGTCTGCCTGTACGAAATCGTGACGATACCCAGCAAGAGCGCGATGAGTCCGGCGATCCAGAGGGAGTTGTGGAGGGCGCCCGATCCCGCCAGCAGCAAGATGATTAGAATCTCTTCCGTGGCGTATGCCGAGGATGAGAGCGCGTCGGATGAGAAGATGGCCAGGGCCTTCACCTTCGTCAGCCTCTCGTGGATCATCTGGGAGGTGGCGAAGGGGCTGCCGAGCAAGATGCCCTTAATGATATGAAGGATACGGTCGAAGCCTGCGGGCGGGCGGCTCCCCAGCCGAGTGGCCTCGATGTAACCCTGCTGAACTTTGGTGAAACGCCGTTGGCCGGGGACGACCCGCAAATACGTGTCGCCAGGCTTAATGCCGCGGCGCACTTCGCGTAGTTCGATATCGAGTTCGGAGCGCCGGGTCTCACCGCGTTCCTGCCGCGGGATGACGATCCGCTCGCCAGCGCGGTGCTCGGTCGGGGGCGGGGCTACCCGGTCGGGGGCCCCGTCCTTTTTCTCTTCGGACTTCTCGTCACGGCGGGGCTCCAGCGCTCCGCTGCCGCGCGGCCTATCGCGGCGTATGAACGAGCGGCCGCGCTCCTTGCCTTCCACTCACTGTATCCCTTTCGGTTCAACAAGTAGTCGCACCTAAGGCTAGCATCAGCTGCTTAACTGCCGCCACCAACCCCGGGGACGCCCATCTGTGGGCCCGTGGACTTCACGCCACGGAGCGTTATCCTTCGAAGCCCAGGGGGATGGCCAGGACGGTCCCCGGTTGCAGCGGTTCCTCCGGATTGATCTCATTGAACATGACGATCGCGGCAACCGTTGTCTTAAACCTGTTAGCCAGGTGCGCCAGCGTGTCGCCTTCCTTAACCGTGTAGTAGAACAGCACGGGAGAAGGTGTACCGGGTTCCGTAGTTGGCGTTGGCGACGCCGTAGGTTCCGGAGTCGGCGTGGGTGTCGAGGTCGGCGTGTTCCGCGTCGGGAACTTCGGCGTGGGCGGGCTCGGCGTCGACGAGGACCTTGGGGACGCGGGGGCGCGGCAAGCGCCGGGCTTGGTGGGTACCTGGTCACGCTTGAATATCTCTTCGCGGCCTCCGCATGAAGTGGTCACCACGTCCGCCGGTTTCTCAAAGTCGCGAGGCGGGAGCTGGAGGTAGGCGTGCGCTTCCTTCATGAATTGCCGCCACATAGGCCCGGTGCCAGCGGAACTGAAAGTGCCCGGTGCCATGGCCGTGTTGTCTGCGTTGCCCATCCAAACACCGGCCGCGAGGTCCGGGGTGTAACCCATGACAACACCGTCCCGAAAATCCTCGCTGGTGCCGGTCTTGGATGCCGCCGGGCGGTCGATGGTAAGGCGGCTCCAGTTGATGGCATCCTTTGATAGGACATCGGTCAGCATGTACGCATAGGCGGGATCGACGACCTGCTGCTCAGTGGGATTAGTGAACTGGTACAAGACGTTCCCTTCGGCATCCTCGATCTTGAGGACGGACACGGGGTCTATCTCGCGGTAGCCGGCCGGCAGGTCCTCCGAAGTCGGTCTGCCCCTCATCACACCATTGTTAGCCAGAGTCGAGACTGCGAGCGTCATGTCCAGCAGCTGGACCTCGCAGGCGCCGAGCGTGATAGTCGGGCCGCAGTCGCCCTGCCTAAGGTCCGTAATGCCCAGGCGGTGCGCTGTGTCCCGCATCTCGTCCATGCCGACTTCCATCACGGTGCGGACCGCGGTTGTGTTGACGGATTCGGCGATAGCCTTGCGCACCGTGATGTTGCCCTGGTGGCTGAAGTTCCAGTTGTTGACCTGCTTTTTGCCCCCGACCGCCTCTAGAAAGAGGGGGGCATCCTGGATGTATGTCGAGGGCACCCAACCCTGCTCGAAGGCGGTCAGGTAGGTGAACATCTTCATCGTCGAGCCGTGTGACTGGAGCGAGGTGGCGATGTCCACCTTCCCTGCAATGTCGTCCCGGTTGTAGTCGCGACTGCCGATGTACGCCAGGATCTCGCCGGTGCCGGGCCGCATCGCCACCAGCGACCCATCGTGGCCGCCGTAGCGGGCCTCGTTGGCCGCGATGTTCTCTTCGACTATGCGCTGGCCGATATCCTGCAATCCCAGGTCGACGGTCGTCTGTATCCGTAGGCCTCCCTGCGTCACAACCTTGTCGCAGGGGATCTTGCCCGGAGCTTTGAAGAGCCCGGCCTGGCACATCCGTGTCACCTGGTCCTGCACTAGCAGCACGAAGTGCGGCGTCTTAATTTCGTAGGCGTTGTCAATGTAATTCAGCGGCTCCTGCTTTGCCAGTTCTACCTGCTCCTTGGTCAACTGGAGGAGGGGCTGGCTGGGGTCCGCCGAGTTCGGGATGGCGTTCACCTCGTCCAGGTGCTTGATCATGAGGTCCAGGACCTCAACCTGACGGGCCTTCGCGCGATCTCGATTCTCTGGTATCGCCGGCGTGTACTCGCCGGGCGCCTGGGGCAGTCCGGCCAGGAGGGCGGCTTCGCCAAGCGTCAGGTCCTTGGAGCTCTTGCCAAAATACCTCTGGGCCGCGGCTTCGGCGCCGAACGCGAAGTTGGCGTAGTCGATCGTGTTCAGGTACCACTCGAGGATCTGGTTGTCGTCGTACTTCCGCTTCAGCTCGAGCGCGATCACTGTCTCCTTGATCTTGCGCTCCACGCGGCGGTCGAACCGTTCCGAACGGTCGATATAGATGTTCTTCACCAGCTGCTGCGTGATGGAGCTACCCCCCGACCCTTCCAGAAAACCGGGGCCAAACGGGGTCAGGTTTTCGACTGCGGCTCGCGCCAGCCCGCGGAAATTTACGCCCGGGTTGCCGTAGAAGCTGGCATCCTCCGTGGCTATCGTGGCCCCAATCATGTACGGAGACATCTCTGAGAGCGGCACTGGCTCCTTGAGCCCACCGAGGGGGTCGACATACTGGTAGAGGAGCGTCTGGCCCGCCCGGTCGTACGCCAGGCTGGTGCCGATCGTCGAATCGGCGATCGCCTCTTCCGGAGACTTCAGGTCGTGCGCGTACGAGCGATAGGTAACGAAGGACATCACGCCCGCAGAGGCAAAGCCGGCAATCAGGACAACCGCTGCGAGCGTGGCCAACGCCTGGAAGCGTGAGCGCGCCACGTTTCCACGATGCGTCCTTGTTTGCCGTACGCGCTTTCGTCGAAATCGATAGATTGTGTCCAAGTTGACCCTTCCGGCTTGCCTGTGCTCAGTTCTTACTCAGTACAACGAAGTGAGAGAGGCCTAAGATTCTGAGCGGCGTGTTTTCAAACGGATACAGGGCGGCGCGCAGGGCACGGCCCACGATCCTTCGATTGGCGATTATGTGATCGAACCCGGGGAACACCTGCGTGTGCAGCACGGGGTGGAAGCCCGCGCGGCGGTAGACCCGGCGCAGCCCTCCAGCCGTGTAAGCGCGGGCGTGCGGGACCAGTCGGTTGCGGGCGACACCCGGCAGGTAGTTCACAAGAGGTATGTTCCCGAAGACATACTTTTTTCCGAGGAAGATACCGTGAGTCTCGAATGGGTACAGCCGGTTGGGGACGAAGATGACGACGCGCCCGCCGGTGGCCAGCACGCGGCGCGCTTCCTTCAGAGTGGCGGCGTCATCATCAACGTGCTCAAGCACCTCGTGCAGGAGGATTACGTCGAACGTGGCATCCCGAAACGGCAGGTGCTCGCCCACGGCAAGGCCGAGATTGGGGAGTTCGGCCGAGCCGGCGATGACTCCCTCTCTGTCGATGTCTATACCGTAAACGTGTGACGAGAATTCGCGCAGGCGACGGACGAACGCGCCGACGCCGCAGCCGATGTCCAGGATTCGCTTCCCGTTTAGGTCGACATGCTGCAGCAGCATCTGCAGACGGCGCTCAAGGCCGCGCGTCCAAACCTGGCTGGCGTGCCCCAGTTCAGCGCGCTTGTCAGTAGTCTGCGTGGCGGTCCCTTTGGGCAAAGGTCTTCCTCTCGTCCTGTTGCACCTGACACCTATCAAACGCGCCTGTTGCTATAATGGTTGCTCGCAGGAGGTTTCCCGGCTTGTCTTTAACCCCCGAACAGGTCCGCCATATCGCGCGCCTCGCCCGTCTCGGCATCGAAGACGCCCAAGTCGAGCGGTTCGCCGGCCAGCTTTCCGAGATCCTGGACTACTTCGAACGCCTGCGCCAGGTGGACACTAAGGACGTGCCGCCGACGGCGCACACGCTGCCCATGCACAACGTCTTCCGCGGCGATGAACCTGTGCCTAGCCTGGAGCCGGACCAAACGCTGGCCAACGCCCCACAGCGGCAGGGCGACCTGTTCAGGGTGCGCGCGGTGCTCGACGAATGACCGGCAACATAACGTCGATTACCCCTCTCCGGTCGGCCGGATGACCGAGCTTCATTACCTGACCCTGACGGACGCCGCTGAGGCGCTGCGCCGCCGAGAGACGTCTTCCGCCGAGTTGACCCGGGCCGCGTTCAGGCGCATCCATGCGCTGGACGGTGAGATCAACGCATTCCTCAAGCTCACGGAAGAAGCCGCCATGGAGCAAGCGGGCAGGGCTGATGAACTCCTGGCCCGCGGGGAGGGCGGACCTCTAACGGGCATCCCCGCGGCGATCAAGGACGTGATCGTCACCCAGGGTGTGAGGACGACGGCAGGATCGAAGATTCTAGACACGTTCATCCCGCCGTACGACGCCAACGTGATCACCCTCCTCAAGGAGGCCGGCCTTGTGATGACCGGCAAGACCAACATGGACGAGTTCGCTATGGGCTCCAGCGGCGAGAACTCGGCTTACGGCCCCACGCACAACCCCTGGGCCCACGGGCGCGTTCCCGGCGGCTCATCTTCCGGCTCCGCGGCTGCCGTCGCCGCCGGGATGTCCTACTACGCGCTGGGGTCCGACACCGGCGGTTCCATCCGCCAGCCCGCCGCGCTGACCGGGGTCGTCGGCATGAAGCCCACGTACGGCCGGGTGTCGCGATACGGGCTAATCGCATTCGGGTCGTCGCTGGACCAGATCGGCCCTTTTTCACGTTCTGTCCTGGACGCTGCGCTCGTGTTCCAGGCCATTTCCGGCTACGACGCGCGCGACTCGACATCTGCGCCCATGGAGGTGCCGGATATCCGCAAGGCCCTCGGACGAGACCTGAAAGGGCTGCGGATCGGCGTGCCACAAGAATACTTCGTCGAGGGGATGGACCCGGCGGTGCGAGAGGCCGTGACCAACGCCATCAACCAGATGCGCTCGCTGGGCGCCGAGATCGACTGGGAGGTCTCACTCCCGTCCTCGTCTCATGCGTTGGCCGTCTACTACATCATCGCCCCCTCCGAGGCATCGGCAAACCTGGCCCGCTACGACGGCGTCAAGTACGGCTATGCCTACCAGGACGGCGCATCTATGTGGGAGAACATGGAAAAGACGCGGCAGTATGGTTTCGGGGAGGAAGTAAAACGCCGCATCATGATCGGCACCTACGCGCTCTCGGCCGGCTACTACGACGCTTACTACTTAAAGGCGCAGAAAGTGCGCACCGTCATCCGGCGCGAGTTCGACGAGGCGTTCGAGAAGTATGACGTGCTGGTCGCGCCCGTCAGCCCGACGACCGCCTTCAAGATCGGCGAGAAGATGGACGACCCTTTGCAGATGTACCTGAGCGACGTTTGCACGATCCCGGTCAACATCGCCGGCCTGCCCGGCATCTCGGTGCCGTGCGGATTCGCCACATCAGACGATGGCGCGCGCCTCCCCGTGGCCCTGCAGATCCTGGCAAAACCGTTCGACGAGGCGACGATGTTCCGCGTGGCGTACGCCTACGAACAGTCGACGGACTGGCACAGGCAGCACCCCGCGCTCTAGGGTTCTCGGCTATGGCCCTTCCCCGCAAGATGAGCGAGATACCAACCCCGGCTCTCCTCATTGACCTGCCCGCCATGGAACGGAACGTCAAGCGCATGGCCGAGTTCTTCGCCGAGGATCCGTGCAAGCTCCGCCCACACTTCAAAGCGCACAAGACGCCCGAAATTGCCCGCCGCCAACTGGCCGCGGGCTCGTGCACCGGACTCACCTGCGCGACCGTTGGCGAGGCAGAGATAGCAGCCATGTTCTGCGATGACATACTTATTGCCAACGAGGTCATTGGTACCGAAAAGTGCGCCCGCGTCGCCGCCCTGGCCGGCTCCATCGACCTCAAGATAGCCGCAGACTCGGAGAGCGGCCTCCGGGGGATAGCGGCCGCCGCGACCGCCGCCGGGACGACGGTCGGCGTTCTCGTGGACGTGGACGTCGGGCTTCCGCGCTGCGGCATCGCGCCGGGAGAACCGGCGCTGGCCCTGGCCCGGCTCGTCGCAAGCACCTCCGGGGTGGAGCTTCGAGGCGTGATGGGCTATGAGGGCCATGTCGTCGGCATTGATGACCGCGAGAAGCGAACGGCCGGAGCCACCATGGCAATGGAGAAGCTCACGTTAACCGCGCGCGTGCTGCACGAGGCCGGCCTGCCGTGTGAGATCGTCTCGGCCGGCGGTACGGGAACCTACGACATCACCGGCCGCACCGAGGGCGTGACGGAGATACAGGCCGGATCGTACGTGCTGATGGACACGGCCTACGCGAAGCTGGACATCCCGTTCGAGCAGGCGTTTTCCGTCCTGGGCACCATCCTCAGCCGGCCCCGCCCCGGCCTATGCGTCACAGATAGCGGCCACAAATCCTGCACCGAGGACCACGGCAATCCGGATGTGCGTGATCTGCCGGAGGCAAGCGTGCTGTTCCTCAGCGACGAGCATGCTACCATTACTATCCCGGCGAGCTCAGATATCAAGGTGGGAGACCACATCCGGCTGTGGCCATCCCACATCGACCCCACCGTTAACCTGCACGACGTGTTCTACGTGCTGGACGGGGACGCAGTCGTCGATATCTGGCCAATAGTTGCGAGAGGCTACCCGGAACACAGGAGGAAGGAATGAGCAAAGGCAAAGTCGTCGCGGTCTGCTTGAGCCCCAGCGGCGGCGTTCCTAAGCACCCGCAGGACGAGGTCAAGATCGGTGCCTTCGGCGTGGAGGGCGACTACCACGCCGGCGAATACCGGACGAGCAAGGGCAAAACCGAGGTGAGCCGCCGCCACGTGACCGTCGTCGCCGCCGAGGCTCTGGAGGCTGTCTCCGAGGTCATCGGTGTCCAGATCCCGGTTGGCGGAGTAGGGGAGAACATACTCGTGCGCGGCCTAGGCGACCTCGGCAGCATCGAGCCCGGCCAGCGGCTCCAGTTTTCGTCCGGCGTGGAGCTGGAGGTGACGGCGCAGAACAACCCCTGCTCCAACCTGCAGGTCTACCACCCCCAGGCCCCCAAGCACCTGTACGGCCGCCGCGGGCTGCTGACGGTGGTGCTCCAGACGGGCGTGGTGCGCCCGGGCGACACCGTGTCGCTCGCCTAATTCAGCTAAGCTCCCGCGAAACGGGAGGCGCAGGGCCGCGTCTTAGCCATTGGACCAGCCTCAAATGACAGCATCAGACAGGCTCTGGTAGGATTATCACAATCCCCTGGAGGCTCATTTGACCAAAACCTCCCAACATACCCAGAAGCGGCGCCACTTCTCGCAGAAGGTGCTCGGCATCTCGGCGTCGGGTATCCGTCACTTCTTCGAGCTGATCGCCAACATGGACGGCTGCATCTCGCTAGGTGTAGGCGAACCGGACTTCGTTACACCGGAGCCTTTTTCCCGCGCCGCTTTCGACGCCGTCCGCAGGGGTGAGACGCACTACACCTCCAACTATGGCCTTCCCGAACTGCGGCAGGCCATCTCAGAGCACCTCGAGCGCCTTTATGGTGTCCGGTATGACCCGCGCAACGAGATCATCGTCACCATCGGCGTCTCCGAGGCGCTGCTCCTGGCAACGCACGCACTTCTGGACCCGGGGGACGAGGTGATCTCTCCGGACCCGTACTACGTGGCCTACAGCCCCTGCGTTCTACTTGCCGCAGGGCAGTTCGTGACGGTGCCGACGAGCATGGAGAACGACTTCCGCGTTGCGGCGTCTGACATCGAGCAGGCGGTTTCTCCACGCACGAAGGCCATCCTCCTCGGCTACCCCTCCAATCCCACCGGCGCCCAGATGACCCGCGAAGACCTCTCGGAAATCGCCGACGTGGCGGCGAGGCATGACCTCGTGGTGATTTCGGACGAGATATATGACCGGCTCTCCTACGGAATCCCGCATACATGCTTCGCCTCACTGCCCGGAATGAAGGAGCGGACCGTGCTGATGGGCGGGTTCTCCAAGGCCTACGCGATGACCGGCTGGCGCGTGGGCTGGGTCTGCGCTCCTGCCGACATCCTGGAAGCGATGATGAAGATCCACCAGTACGTCATCATGTCGGCGCCAACCCCATCTCAGTACGCCGCTCTGGAGGCCCTCCGGCATGGCGAAGAATACACGCAGCAGTTCGTGGCGGAGTTCGATACGCGGCGCCGGCTCATCGTTGCCGGGCTCCGGGAAATGGGGCTGACCACCTTCGAGCCCAGGGGGGCGTTCTACGCCTTCCCATCGATCCGTTCCACAGGCATGACCGACATGGAATTCGCGGAGGCTCTCCTCAACGAGGAGAAGGTCGCCGTCATCCCCGGCTCAGCGTTCGGCGAGGGCGGGCGCGGGCACGTCCGCATGTGTTACGCTTCGCCGCGGCCCCTGCTCGAGGAAGCGCTGGAGCGCATCGCTCGCTTCGTCCAACGCGTGTCCTGAGCGCCATCAGGGAACGGCGGCCAACCCAGCGTCGTACCATAATCAGTGATGCGTCGCCACGCGCCTGTCATCGCCCTGGCCGCGACCGGAGTGTTGATCGCCGGTGTCGGCCTGGTGCTTCTCGCCTCCGACTCGGACAGCCCTTCACCATCGCCGTCAACCACCGTGATCCCATCGCCCAGTCCTACGGCAACGCCCACAAGCACGCCCGTCACGCCAACCGCTTCACCCATCGCCTGTCCCACCGCCGAGCCACCACCTGCTGGCGGCACCAGGGCCGACGTTGCCGGCGCCGGCTACCGTCTCACTCCATTGCTGCCGGAGGCCGCGTGGCAGGACATGCTCGACTTCGCGCTGATTCCGGGGACGGAGAACGAGGCAGTGATCGCGCGCCAGAACGGCGAGATCTGGCGCGTCTCGCTCGATGGGTCGTTCGGGCCCGCCCTCTTCGGAAACCTCGACCCGATCGTGGAAAGCGGCGGTGAGCAAGGACTCCTGTCAGTGGCCTTTTCGCCCGATTTCCAGTCGGACGGCCGCGTGTACGTCTACTACACCCGCGGGTCGCCTGATCCCAGCGTCCTCTCGCGCTTCCAGGCGAGCCCGGTGTGCATGGATAAGGCGGGTGAAACGGTGATCATCGAGGTCCCGCAACCTTACTCCAACCACAACGGCGGCGACATTGTCTTCGGTCAAGACGGATACCTGTACCTCTCGCTCGGTGATGGCGGGTCGGGTGGCGACCCCCACAACAACGCGCAGGACCCGAACAGCCTGCTGGGCAAGGTCCTGCGGCTGGACGTGACAGGCCAGGACACGTACGTCATCCCGCCGGACAATCCATTCGCCGGCGGCAACGGCCTGGGTGAAATCTACGCCTATGGCCTGCGCAACCCCTGGCGCATGAGCATGGACCGCCTGACAGGCGACATCTGGCTGGGCGATGTCGGGCAAAACGCGTGGGAAGAAGTGGACAGGATCACGCTCGGCGGCAACTACGGCTGGCGCTGCTACGAGGGCTTCGAGCAGTACAACTTCAGCGGTTGCTCAACCGAATCGGGGAACTACGTTCTTCCGAGGGTCGCGTATGCCCAGGGGACCGACAATCGCTCCGTGG
>DASSZB010000305.1:0-2205 GCA_035702935.1 Dehalococcoidia bacterium | reverse complement strand
CGCGGTCCTGGCGATCGACTGCCCCGGTTGCGACTGGGGAGTGGAAGGACGCGAGGGCGTGACGCTCCGGCTGGAACTCGACGGCGAGTACTCTCAGCACCTGGTCCTGACCCGCAAGGGGAAACCGGCGTACCGGGTCATGCTCGGACCGGTTGGTATCGGCCCGCACCGCGTCAATATTGATCTTGATCCCGCCTTGACGGCCCAGGGTGCCGGATCGTTTGCCGTGGGGCGCGTCGACGCCCAGATCATCACGCCTGACGCACCCGAGTACGAGAAGCTGGCGCACGCCCCCTTTCTCTACCAACGCGCGAACACCATCGGCCGGTTCACCGACACGCCGCTATTGCAGTGGGTCGAAACCGACACGACACCGGCCGGCCGACGATTGCGCTATTCCATGATCTTCAGCAACGAGGACGGTGGCACGCCGACAGACCGGCTGATGGCGACGTGGGGACGCACGACGGACATCGAGCTCATCTACGACGTCGCCATGGACGCAACGGGGAGAATTCTGAAGGAGGAGATCCAGGCGAAAGGGCACGAGATCCAGCCTTTCGCCGGCCCGAAGCTCGGCTCGCATCCCATGCTCTGGGTCACGACCGACAACAACATGGTGAGCGATAAGGGTGAGACCGCCGTCCGCCACGCGTTGGCGCCACTTCCATTCGCGCTGGCTGAGCGGTCGCGCGAAGCCGTGATGGACGCGAACGCCTGGACCTACCAGGTGATGGCGGCCGAAATGGCCCGCGAAAAGAAGATCGTGCCCGACTCGAAGCCCGGCACCGGCCTGATTCCGGACCTCCGGCGGTATGCGTTCGTCGAAGCGTGTGCCGACCTGACGGAGGCGACAGCCGTCGCCTTCGACGTAGGAGTGGAGCGAGACGGCCGGGTGCAGTGGTACTCCACCGATCGGGACATGCCGCAGTTCAGAATCGCGCGAAGCGGGTGCTTCCAGGCGGCTGCCCCGCTCCCACAGGGCGTCAGCCTGTCAATGTCGCCACAACCTCACCTCCGCGTCCGCGCGTATCGAAAAACGAGCGACCGCGAACCGCCGCCCAGCGGTCCCGTTGGAGCCACCATCCGCCGCGTGAACACCGTGTTCATGCTCGGCGACGACTACCGGCCAGGTCCGGCAGTCATGAAGTGGAAGGGGTTGCTCACGGTCGGCCCCGAGCGGCCGGTGGAAGTCCCGCTGCACTAGCTGTCAGCTGTCAGCTCTCAGCTATCAGCTCTCAGCTGTCAGCCCTTGGCTCTCATCTCCCAGCTCTTAGCTGACAGCTGATAGCTGAGAGCTACATGCGTCAGTCAAGCAACCGTTCGATTTGCGCACGTTCTGGAACGCCGTTCAGCGCGCCAAGCGTCATGCAGCTGGCAGCCGCGGCCGCATTGGCGAAGCGGAGCACGCGCTCCGTCGGCCAGCCATTCAGGAGGCCGTAGATGAAGCCGCCTCGAAAGACATCGCCGGCGCCGGTCGTGTCCACGGCGTGGACCTTGAAACCCGGCGAGTAGTGCGGCACATCGCCGTCGAGCGCCAGCGCCCCGCGAGCGCCGAGCGTGACACACAGCAGACCGTCGTGTTTCTGCCGAAGCTTCCGGAGGGCGCGCTCCGGATCCTTAATGCCGGTGAGGTGCTCCGGAACATGTTCGGCGAAGATCGGAATCGTCACGGCCCCGATCAGCTGCTCGGTGCGGTCGTTCAGACGATCGATGTCACTGGTCACCGGGAGTCCCGCCTGGCGCGCCAGCTCCGCGCCGCTGATCGCCGCCGCCTGGTCCACATCGTCCACGTGCACGAGCCGGCCCGAGCACACGGCTTCTTCGGGCAGCTCGCGGGCGCGCAGCCCCAGCCGCTCGTTGCGATCCCACAGGACGATGCGCTCGCCGCTGCTTTCGTCCACGAGGATGACGGCGAACTGGTTCGGGGCATCGCGGATGACGGCGTCCGCCATGTCGACGCCGCGACGCGTCAACTCCTGCCGCAGCCGCCGCCCGTTATCGTCCGTCCCCGTCGCGCCGATGTACTTCGTCGTCAACCCGAGGCTGGCGCAGGTTGCCAGCGCGGTCGCCATCTGCCCGCCGAGGCAAATGGTCTGCTCGCGGATGCGCATCTTCGCGAACGAGCCTTGTTGCTGCGGATAACCCGGCAGCAGGTTGACGAAATCCACCGAGTTGGCGCCAATGCCGACGACGTCAAACACA
>DASSZB010000335.1:0-3407 GCA_035702935.1 Dehalococcoidia bacterium | reverse complement strand
AGTACGGAGTGATAGTCTGCGCACAAAGTTTCTCAGTAGATGCACAAAAGAGGACTAAAGATGGTCTCGACTGCCAGGAACCTGTCTGCCTCTCGCTCCGAAGCTCCACAGCCCAATCCCTGGGAGATGGCGCTCGCGCAGTTCGACAGCGTTGCCGCGCGCATAGATCTGGACAGTGAAATGCACGACACGTTGCGGCGCTGCCATCGTGAGTTCATTGTCAATTTCCCCGTCGAAATGGACAACGGCTCTCGCCGCATGTATACGGGCTATCGGGTTCATCACAGCGAGGCCATGGGGCCGACCAAGGGAGGCATCCGGTACCACCAGGGCGTAACGCTTGACGAGGTGCGGGCCCTCGCTATGTGGATGACCTGGAAGTGCGCCGTCATGGATCTGCCCTACGGAGGCGCCAAAGGTGGGGTCACCGTCGACCCGAAACTTCTGTCCAGGTCTGAACTGGAGAACCTGACCCGGCGGTACGCAAGCGAGATCAGCTACATCATCGGGCCGTATAAGGACATTCCGGCTCCCGACGTCAACACGGACTCCCAGGTAATGGCCTGGATCATGGATACCTACAGCATGCACGAAGGCATCACCGTGCCGGCTGTCGTCACGGGAAAGCCACTGCGTCTGGGGGGTAGTGCCGGCCGCTTCGAGGCCACGGGGCGGGGCATATTCCACTGCGCTGAAGAGGCCTATAGGCGAATGGGCCAGCCCTTGAGTGGCGCGACGGTGGCCGTGCAGGGGTTTGGAAACGCGGGCCAGGTCGCCGCTTGCTTGCTGGAAGAATACGGCGCCTGCGTCGTCGCCGTAAGCGATACGTCGGCGGCCATATATGACGGCAACGGATTGGACGCAGCGGCGCTCACCCAACACAAGCGGGAAGGTGGCCGCCTGGCAGAAGCCAGGGCAGGCGATTTCATACTTCCGCAGGAGCTGCTGGAGTTACCGGTAGACATCCTCGTCCCGGCCGCCCTCGAAGGGCAGATCACCGGCGAAAATGCACCTCGCATAAGGGCCAAACTCGTACTTGAGGCCGCAAATGGACCCACGACGCCGGAGGCAGACTCCATTCTCGCTGAAGCCGGGACGCTCGTGGTGCCGGACATCGTCGCGAATTCGGGAGGGGTCATCGTTTCATACCTGGAATGGATGCAAAATCTCTGCTACGCGCGCTGGACAGAACTGGACGTGAACCACCGCCTCCGCGAAATCATCACCAAAGGCTTCAACGAGACGTTCACCCTGGCGAATTCTGAGAACACCACGCTTCGGACGGCGGCGTTGATGACGGCTGTTGGCCGCGTGGTCGAGGCGATCGCGCTGCGCGGAGTCTACCCGTAGAGGTCGCGGCGAAGCTAGATGCGGACTTGTTGGCGGCGTGTGAGAGACGTCATGCCCAGCAGTAGAACATCCGAGAGGATGAGCAGCCCCCAGACCGGACCGTAGGGTACCACCGAGGCCGCCGTCACCCCGAGTTCCCAAACGGCTCTTCCCTGTGCCGCGAGCGGCAGGAGCAGAGGCAAGGTCAGCGGCAATGCCAGCAAGAGGCAGAACGCCGAAAAGCCGGCGCGAACGTGTCCGTGCACCCCTTCAGCCTACTACCGCTGGGGAAAAAGAGGAAGTTCGCGTGTGCTAGTTGCCCGGGAGCGCTGTCTCGCCCGTCAGGTAAGCGTCGATGCCGCGGGCGGCGGCGCGGCCCTCCATGATCGCCCAAACGATTAGCGATTGGCCGCGTGTCATGTCGCCGGCCGTGAACACGCCGGGGACGCTGGTCATCTTGTTGGCGTCCGCCTTGACGTTGCCCCGTTCGGTTAATTCGACCCCGAGTTGTTCCAGCATGTAGCGCTCGGGCCCGAGGAAGCCCATCGCCAGGAAGATCAGGTCTACGTCTTCCTCGAACTCGGTGCCAGGCATCTCGACCATGTCCATGCGTCCGTTGTTGGGGACGAAGTCGACGCGGACTCCGTGGAGCTTCTTGAGGACGCCGTCCTCGCCCGTGAGCTTCTTCGTGAGAATCGAATAGTCGCGGTCACCGCCCTCTTCGTGGGCGGAGGAGACGCGGTAGATGTTGGGGTAAGTGGGCCAGGGGTTGGCAGCGGGTCGGGATTCCGGCGGCCGCGGCAGCAGCTCGTACTGCTTGACGGACTTCGCGCCCTGGCGGTGGACGGTGCCCAGGCAGTCGGCCCCGGTGTCGCCGCCGCCGAGGATGATGACTCGCTTGCCCTTCGCGCTGATGAACTCAGTGTCGGGGACCTCGTCGCCGGCGTTGCGCCTGTTCTGCAGCGGCAGGAACTCCATGGCGAAGTACGTGCCCTTAAGTTCGCGCCCGGGCACTTCCAGGTCCCGCGCCCAGGTGGCGCCGCCGGCCAGGCACACGGCGTCGTAGCGGTTGAGGAGCGACCTGGCGTCGATGTCAGCGCCGACGTTGACGCCCGGCCGAAAAGTGACGCCCTCCGCCTCCATCTGGTCAAGACGGCGCTCGATGACCCATTTCTCCATCTTGAAGTCGGGGATCCCGTAGCGCAGTAGTCCGCCGATGCGGTCGGCCCGCTCGTAGAGGTCGACCTGATGGCCGGCGCGGGCGAGCTGTTGGGCGGCGGCGAGGCCGGCGGGCCCGGAACCGACGACGGCGACCGATGTGCCGAGCTTCTTCTGCGGCGGCTCCGGCTTAATCCAGCCTTCCTTCCAGGCGCGCTCGATGATTTCGAACTCGACCTGCTTGATCGTCACCGGGTCATCATTGATGCCCAGCACGCAAGCGGCTTCGCATGGGGCGGGGCACAGGCGGCCGGTGAACTCCGGGAAGTTGTTCGTGGCGTGCAGGCGCTCGATGGCCTCCCGCCACTGGTTTTTGTACACGAGGTCATTCCAGTCCGGGATGATGTTGCCCAGCGGGCAGCCCTGGTGGCAGAAGGGGATGCCACAGTCCATGCAACGGGCCGCCTGGGCGCGAAGGCTTGCCTCGGGGAACTCCTCGTAGACCTCGAGCCAGTCCTGGAGGCGCTGCTTCACGGGACGCCGCGTGGGGGTCTCGCGCCTGAACTCCATGAAACCGGAAGGCTTAGCCACCCTTTGCCACCTCGGTCCCTGACCGCTTGCCGTTCGCCCTGCGCCCCGGACGGGCCGTCTGGCCGTTAACCTTCTTGCCGTTGCCACCCTGACCCTGGGCCACCAGGACCTCGGTCTTCGCCTCTTCCAGGTGCTCCTTGAGCGCGCGCTTGAAGTCCTTCGGGAAGACCTTCACGAACTTCTTCGCGGTCTCCGGCCAGTATTTCAGGATGTCTTCCGCTACCGTGCTCCGGGTGTATTCGAGGTGGCGTGTGATGAGGCCGTGGACAAATTCGATGTCCTCTTCGTCCAGCGTTTCGAGGTCAACCATCTCCTTGTTGCAGCGGAGA
>DASSZB010000175.1:0-8883 GCA_035702935.1 Dehalococcoidia bacterium | reverse complement strand
ATAAGGATGCTTGCTAAGACTGTCCCCAACAAAATGCTGAGCGCACCGACGATGCGCCGTCGCCGCTCTCCCAGTCGCGGTGCCTCCCACCCTGGTGGCCATCCAGTCAATAGACTCAGGCCGCTGAGAAGGAGTGCGGCCGGTCCCATCACCAGTAGGACGGACCCGACAACCTCCACATGCCTACTCCACCTGGTCGAGGTACTCCGATATCCCCAGCCCGGTGTGTCCCAGGCACCGGTACTCCGTCATCCCCTCGCCGATGTGCGTGACATGCCCCTCGCGCCGGTTCCGCAGCGGGATGAACGACTTCACCGTTCCCTCCACCGTCACCGTCTCGCCCGACTCCAGGCCCAGCCGCGCCGTCATTCCCGTGTGGTACGGCGTCCCCGCCTCGAGTTGCGAGTCGATGTCCACTGCCACGACGCGCTCCAGTTTGCCGTCTCGGATAACCACCCCGTTCTGCATGCGTGACTCCGGCGTCTGCCGTATCTCGGACACCATGATGCTGAGGTCCCGCCCGAACGAGCATGTCAGCCACCGGTACGAGAAGATGTTCTGCCAGTACCGCGGCCCCCAGGAGTGGTCCCGCAGGCCAAGGGCGTCCACCTGCAAAGCATTCCCGTCCACCGAGACGGTGCCGGTCACCCGCATGTGCTGCTCGTAGTGCGCTTTCGCGAACGACTTCTCGGGGTCGTCCTGCGGGGCGCCCTCGCCGCTTGTCCCGTAGACGGGGCCGACCGCCTCGTGCACAAGGTCGATGGCCACCGGCTTGTGCGGGTTCTGCATGAACGCCGCTTTCGGGTTCGCCAGCTGGTTCGGCTCCGTCAAATACACTGCGGTGCCTTCATAGGTCGTGCGCAGGCGTGTCAGTGCCTCGATCGTTTCGAACCGCATGCCCCCGGCGTCGAAGGCGTCGTTGTTCTCAATCTCGGGCCGCTTGTAGTTGAAGAGGACCGTCCCGTCCGGCTGGTACAGCGTCAGCGTCACCTCAGCGTACCGCTCGTTCGCCCGGTTCCCGATCCGCATGAACCCGCCCAGCCCCTTCGCGTTGTCGAAGAAGTTGAAGTACATGCTGTCGTTGAAGTTTGGCTCGGGGCCGAGCGGATGGGTGTAGTCGTCCGAGGGCTTGATGTCGCCGTAGACAGCCGGCGTTTGTACCATGGCGCGCCTCCTGAAATTGGTGGCTCGATTGTAGCACCAGGAGACGCCTGTTGTGCCGTGAACTCCGTGGCTCAGGGCCCCAGCCCTGAGCGGCCTAGCTGTTCGGCCGCACCAGCACCTTCTGGTACTTGCTCCGGTCCCCCGCGATCTCAGCAAAGGTGTCGGGCAACTGCTCCAGCGAAACGCGCGCCGAGATCAGCGGCGAGACGTCCACCTCCCCTGACACTATCAGGTCCCGCGCCTCGGCGAACTCCTCCACGTAGCCGAACGTACCCAGGATCGTCTGCTCCTGCATGATCAGGTTGAGCAGGTTGATCGAGTACGGCTCAAAAAACGAGCCGGCGACCACCACACGCCCGGCCCGCCGGACCGCCATCAGGCAGTCATCCATCGTCCGGGGGATGCCCACCGCTTCGATGGCTACGTCGCAGCCCGTCCCGCCCGTCAACTGTAGCGCCTGCGCCGGCGTGCTATTCGCCGGATCGATGGCATGGTGGGCGCCGAGCCTCAGCGCCAGCTCCCGGCGCGGAGCGGCCGGCTCGGCCACGATGATCGTGCCCCCGCCACGACGCACCGCCGCGATCAGCGAGAACTGGCCGATCGGCCCGCCGCCGGCTATCAGGACGGATTCGCTGGGGTTGAGCCCGCCGCGGTTCACCGCCCGCAGGCCGACACCGAACGGCTCCGTGAGCGCCGCCCGCTCCAGCCAGGACTCATCGGGAAGCCACAGCGCCTGGTCAGCGCGCACCGCCACGCGCTCAGCGTAGCCACCCTGGTTCACGTACCCCAGGCCCACCTGCGCGGAGCACACATTGGTCTCGCCCCGCTGGCAGTAGAAGCAGTTGCCGCACGCCCCGCCGGGGTGCACCACCACCGGGTCGCCGGGCTTCAGTCCATCAACTCCTGCGCCCGTCCGGGCGACCACCCCGGTGAACTCGTGGCCCATTACCGGCTGGAACATCCCCGCAGCCCGCAGCGACGGTCCGGGCGCGGTGTACTCGTGCACGTCCGAGCCACAGATGCCACAGTAGGCCACATCGACAATGACGAACCCTTCTCGCGGCTCGGGCTCCGGAACATCGCGCACCTCCATCTTCCCGGGAGCGACGAATGCCACCGCCTTCATCGCGAGCCCGCCCGATCCATTTCGTGCTCGCCGGATGCGAGCCTGTACACGTTGGCAACGTACTGCTCGACCATGCGCTGCGCGGTGAAAAACGAGCCGTTCAGGGCGATGGCGGATCGCATCACCTCCGCATAGGAGTTGGGTTGCTTGTAGAACATGGGCATGACGACGTACTCCAGTTTGTCGTAAAGCGAGGCAGCTTCTCTCCTGGCGTCCGACGGGACCAGGGGCCCGTCGCCGATGGCCCAGCCCGTGACGCCCTCCACGCAACCCTCCACCCACCAGCCGTCCACCGTGCTGAGGCTGGGCACGCCGTTGAGCGCCGCTTTCATACCGCTGGTGCCGGAAGCCTCTAGCGGCTTCTCGGGGTTGTTCAGCCAGAGGTCGGCGCCGGCCACGAGTTGGCGGGCCAGGCCAAAGTCGTACCCCTCCAGGTAGTAGATATTGAGTTCCTTCCTGAGGGCCGCGGCCGACTGGCTGACGCGGCGGATAAGGTCCACCCCGCTGCCGTCGTTGGGGTGCGCCTTCCCCCCGAAGATGACCTGCAGCGGACCCGCCCTGCGGACGATGCGCCGCAGCCGCTCCGGGTCCGAGAAGAGGAGGTCGGCCCGCTTGTATCCGGTAGCCCGCCGCGCAAAGCAGACCGTGAACGCGTTCGGGTCCAGGACAGCCCCGCGGCGCCCGGCCTCCGCGATCATGTCCCGCGTCGCCTCCGCGTGTGCGGCGCGCAGTTCGCTTAAGGGGAGCATGGCGGCGTGGCGCAGGTAATCGTTGTCCGCCCGCCAGCGGGGGATATGCCGGTCGAAGAGCTGGGCGATCGGCGGTGACGTCCACGTCGCGGCGTGCACCCCATTCGTGACCGCGCCGACTTCGAAGTCCGGGTACATCTCCGCGGAGACCTGGCTGTGGCGTAGCGACACCGCATTCACGCTGCGCGAGAGCCGCAACGCCAGCTGCGTCATGTCGAATTCGTCTCCGTTCGCTGCCGCCAGCCGCCGGAGGGCGGCCGTGTATCCCGGGCCCATGACTTCCTCGCCCAGCGCCAGGGGAAATACGTCATGACCTGCGGCAACCGGCGTGTGGACCGTGAAAACGCAGCGCTCCCGCGCGGCCGCCAGATCGTCCTCGCCGGCGTCGGCCAGGGGGTGCCCCCCAAGCCGCTCTTCGAGGAGCGCAAGCGTGAGCAGAGCAGCGTGGCCTTCGTTAAGGTGATACGTTGGGATGCGGTCGTGGCCGAGCGCCCGCAAGAGCGCGATCCCGCCGATTCCCAGCAGCGCCTCCTGGGACAGCCGGTACCGCTGGTCTCCCCCGTAGAGCGTGTCCGTCAGGGCGCGGTCGGCCGGGTCGTTCTCCGGGAGGTCCGTGTCGATCAGGTAGACGGGCACGGTGCCGCCGGATGCGCCGCGCACGGTATACCTCCAGGCACTGAGGTGCACGGTCCTCCCAGCAATCTCTGTCGACGCGCTGACCTGGTCCAGGTCCAGCAACCGCCCTGGCTCCCAGGTGTCGGGCTCTGCGGTCTGGTTCCCCTGGCCGTCGATGCGCTGGCGGAAGTACCCGTTCCGGTAGAGCAGCGAGACCGCGACCATGGGCACGCCCAGGTCGGCGGCGGCGCGCAGGGTGTCCCCCGCCAGGATGCCCAGGCCGCCGCTGTAGGTTGGGATCTCCGGGTCGAGCGCTATCTCCATCGAGAAGTAAGCCACCCGGGGGCTGATGTTCCGCACTTCCATCGCTCGTCCGACTGTAAACGAGGGTGCCTCTGCGCGGCAAATCGTGGTATACCCCGGAGCCTCGCGATCTATATCCCGCCCTTGCCGAAAGTCCCTCGTTTGCCCTGCCGCGCGGGTGATAAAGTTACGGGAGATGAAGCTGGCAAGAGCGATCCCGGCACGCCTGTTGCTCCTGGCCGCCTGCGCGAGCCTGCTCATGGCCGTGGCGCCGGACCACAGCCCGGCCCGCGCCCCGACGCTGGGGAACAACCCGGCGCTGGCTGACCTGGAGATCGACATCTGGCCGGAGTTTGACCAGCAGTCATCCGTCCTTGTTATTCTGCGCGCGGAACTGGCGGCTGATGCCACGCTCCCGGCAGAGATCTCAGTGCGCATCCCGGCAGCGTCCGGAGGGCCGACGGCGGTGGCCGAGGCGGAAACGGCGGAGTCGCAGCTCCTCTCTATCCCGTATGACGCCCCAAACGTGCAGATCGACTTCATCACGGTCACGTTCCAGGTCACCAGGCGCTTCTTCCATATCGAGTTTTACGACCCCGTATCCACGGCCGCGCCGGCCCGGGCGTACGAGTACCTCTGGCCCGGCGATTTCGCTGCCGCCAAAGTGACCGTACAGATGCAGGAGCCGGCGGGCTCCTCCAATGTGTCGGTCACACCCGACCTGGGCGCCCCCGCCCTCCGGGCCGACCGGCTCAACTACCGCGAGGCGGAACTGGGCGCGCTGGAGGCAGGGAAGCCGCTATCGATCGACCTCCAGTACCAGAAATCCGACGCCCGCACGACCGCCGACATCATGGGCTTCGTCCAGGCGACGCCGCCCCCGTCCTCGGACGACGATTCCGGCCCGGTTTCGTCAACCGTGCTCATCATCGTGGGCGTAGTCGCCGCTGCCGTCCTGGCCGCGGCCATCGCCTTCATCGTCAGCAAGCGCACCCTCGCCAACGCCGCACCCACGTCCCGCGTCCAGCGCCGCCGCGCCGCCCCCGCCGAGCCCAAGTGCACAAAATGCTCCGCCCCGCTCCAGCCCGGCGCCCGCTTCTGCGCCTCCTGCGGCCACCCCGTCAAGAACAAGCACTAAAGAGCCGCCGCGTCACGGCCTCGGGCCCCCGTCTACATCGTAGGCGAGCTTGGTGCCTCGCTATTGCTTGATGGCAGGGCACCCCTGCGGGATGTTGACGCTGAGCCCCGCGACGGTTCGCAGAATGAGCAGCGCGTCCACGGCGTTGACTTTGCCGTCGCAGTTCACGTCTCCCTGTAGCCCGACCGCAATGTTCTCACCTATATCCGCGCATGGCTCGTCTTGAACGACCGACAGGCCGGCCGTATGACGCAGCACATTCAGCGCATCCACGGCGTTGACGGTGTCATCGCAATCGACGTTCCCGGACCCTCCCATCTCGCAGGCATCGCCGGCCCCGTCGCCGTCGCTATCCGCCTGGCCAGAATTGGGTGTACCCGGGCAGTTGTCGCAGGCATCCCCAACGCCATCGGCATCCGTGTCCGCCTGGCCCGGGTCGTAAATTGAGGGGCAAACGTCGCAAGCATCCCCGGTGTTGTCCCCATCCCCGTCCTCCTGGCCCGCGTTTGCCGTCTGAGGACAGTTGTCGCAGGCATCTCCGGGGCCATCTGAGTCGTCGTCTCCTTGGCCGGGATTCGCCACCTGCGGACAATTGTCCGAAGCTTGGGCGACATTGTCGCAATCGGCGCCGTAATCAACCCGCGCCAGGCACGTCCGGATAATTACCACCTGCCCGCCATATGTTGTGAAGGCCAGACCGTCGTCGCCCCATCTAATCAGGTTCCGCGCCCCCATCGACACGCCACTCACTTGGATGGAGCCGACAAGGGTAAACGTCGCTTGATCGTAGGCGCTAATCGTGTGGGTGGGAGCTGTGCCTGTGAGGACGAACGTCCGTCCCAATGCCGAATTCGGCTCGATAAACAGTCCAGCGCCTATCGTCCCCGCGAGCGTGTGGTCCACGGGATTTATCACCTTGCCAATGGTCGTGTACACGAGTCCGCCGTCATACTCAATATCCACCCCGAAGCAACACACCAAGCTGCTCGTTACCTTGGTGACCGTCACGCCGGAGGCGTCTACAGTCATCGTCCGGAAGCCGAACTCCGTCGTCTCGTTGTTGAGGCCATACAGGGTGGTTGGTGAGTCTGAGAACTCGATCACGTTGCTGCCTGTATGTCCCGGCGTTTCGATCGGGCGCTTCACGCCGTCGTCGTAAATCGCCACGCCTTCATGCCGCGGACTGAACCCGGAGTTTCGCCGGGAGACGGCCAGCGATCCGGGCGCTCCCGGCAAGACGTCCATATCCTCAACGTAGTACGGGCCCGTGAACCCATCGGTTCCCAGCGCAAACTGAACGCCGGCCGTCTGCGTGCTCACGTCGAACCGCCGGACCGCGGCCGCGCCGTTCAAAGCCGCGTAAATGTACTGGCCATCGTCCGAAATCGCCAGTTTCCCCGGTTCACTTCCCAGGAATACAGCGGTCCCCAGATCACCGGTGAACGGGTCAACAGGCCGGATGCTATTCCCGCCCGCAACGGAACCTGGCACGGAAACGTATATCTTTTGCGTCACCTCATCGTACACCAGGTCGTTTGCTGCCTGATTCACGATCATCACTTGGTCGCCGCCCGGCATGGTGGCCCCCACAGAATGGGCTGAGCTTCCCAGGCCGCTGAGTACCACTGCGGCAAGAACGAGCGCCAACGCTAATCGGCTGATGTGGGTCATCTCCTGCCTCCTTGGACCAATCTGCCAGGCTTGGTGCCGTAGCTATTGCCTGATTGCCGGGCACCCTTGTGGGATGTTCACACTGAGTCCTGCGACTGTTCGCAGAATGAACAGTGCGTCCACGGCGTTGACTTCGCCGCTGCAGTCCACGTCTCCCTGCAAACCAGCCGCGATACTCGCTCCGATATCCGCGCAGGGCTCGTTCTGAAGCACAGGGAGGCCGGCTATGAAACGCAGCACCTTGAGTGCATCGACGGCGTTGATGGTCTGATTACAGTCTGTGTTGCCGGAACCCGGTGCGTCGCATGGATCGCCCGCCAGGTCGCCGTCGCTGTCGGTTTGGTCCGCGGAGGGGACAGATGGGCAGTTGTCGCAGGAATCCCCGACCCCGTCCCCGTCAGTGTCCTCCTGGTTATCGTTTGCCACAGTCGGACAGTTGTCTTGAGCGTCCGCAAGCTCATCGCAGTCCGAATAGCCGGCCACCTGAAACAACGAACAGGCACGGATGAGCATGATCTCATTCGCAGTGCTGAATGCTAGCCCGTAAGTCCCCCAGCGAATTAGATTCAAGGGGCCGCCCGTCACACCAAAGATGTTCAGGGACCCGACGAACGAATAAGTGGAACGCGTGTACGCGAATAGGGTATAGTTGCCTCCCCCGCCGCTTAAGAAGAACGTGCGGTCGATAGTGGAATCCGATTCGACCAGCCCCGCTGCAGGATAGGTCGCCGCCAGCGTCATGGTGGCTGGATCGACGACACGTCCTGAAGTTGCGAATACCAATCCCCCGTTAGCCTCAATATCTATGCCGTAGCCTGAGATCAGACCCCCGGAGGAACCTGAAGTGCCGCCGGGACCGACTGCCAGCTTGCTGAATTCGAATCCACTTGTCTCGTTGTTGTACCCGTACATTTCGTTGCCGGATGCATTCACCGCGATGACGTTCCCAAAGGCCCCAGGCCCGGTTTCAACGCCGTCGGTGTAGATGCTCGTCCCGGACCATCTGGGCGAAATCCCGAGCTGCTTCTTCGTCACTGCCACCTTGTGAGGGCTGCCCGGAACAGTGTCGATGTCCTCGGGATAGTTCGGTCCCCAGAAGCCGTTTCCCAGCGAAAACTGTATTGATGCGCTTTGTGAGGCTACGTCGTAGCGACGGATGGCTGCGGCTCCGTTCAGCGCCACGTAAATGAACTGGCCGTCATCAGTGATGGCCAGCTTGCCGGGTTGGCTGCCTACGAACACGCCGGCGCCCACCGCTCCCGTGATCGGGTCAACGGACTTGATGGTATTTCCGTCCGGCGCGGTCGCTGGCACGGAAGTGTAGATTCGCTTGCTGAATTGGTCCCAGACAATTCCCCCGGACGACTGTGCGACGCGCATTACACTACTTATTAGCGGAGACGGGGAGGGCGTTGGAATAGGAGTGGGCGTAGCCGTCCCAGAGGGCGTCGGGGATGGTGTGGGTGTCAGGGTGGTGGTTGGCGTTGGAGTGGGTGCTTGAGTTGGAGTGGGCGTCGCGCTCGCCGTGGGCGTCGGGCTCGGCGTAGGCGATGGGCTCGCCGTGGGCGACGGGGTTGCTTGCGAAACGGTGATGGTACCGTCTACCGCCCCGCATGTTAGATCGAATCCCTCAAGGTCCGCGCACGTAGTGACCGCCACCGACAGGCCGGCGACACCCTCTGCAGCGAATGTGTTAAACGTGACCGTGCCTACCGTCCCGCTTACTCCGTTCAAGTCCACAAAGGCCAAGCCGACCTGATCAGGCCCGAGAGCGGCGTTGCAACCGTGAAGCGACCCGAATGTCTGGCAGGCAGCAGCGGAAAGCAAGGTCGCGTTGTAGGTGACGACTACGCGCACGGCGCCGACCGTTACCCCGGCTTCCGGAGTGACCGAGAGCCCGACCGTTACGCTAGAGTCTGTTGCAGCTGCGGCCGATTCTATTGAGACGGTTACCTGGTTAGCCTGTGAATCTCCCGGGTCGGCGGCCATGTAAACCACCACGGCCAGGACACCCACGATAGCCGCCACCATCCGGCTCCTCGTTGACAGCTTCGTCATTAGCTTGCCCCTAGGTGCCGATGTTCGGACATGGCTCGTTCTGGAACACGGTGAGCCCC
>DASSZB010000155.1:0-11518 GCA_035702935.1 Dehalococcoidia bacterium | reverse complement strand
AAGTTGCCGTTTACGTCGGGCGCCCCCGTGTCGGGGAAGCCCAGGCTCATGTTTATGACGTCCGCACCGAGGTCAACGGCGTAGTATATCGACTCGATAACGTCCGCCTCCGAGCCGCTGCCCGCATAGTCCAGCGCCTTGAGAGGCATAATCGACGCGCCGTAGGCCACACCCGCCATGCCTAAGCCGTTGTTCGTGCGCTGGCCGATGGTGCCTGCTACGTGGGTCCCGTGTCCCTGGTCGTCGTTTGGATGAGCGTCGTCGTTAGCGAAGTCCCAGGGAGCGACGAACGTCGCACCCATGAGGTCCGGCGCCGGCGCGAACGTCTGCTGGTAGCCGTCGACCGTCCCGCTGTAATTTTCGTACGCCACCCCCGTGTCGATGATCGCCACCGTCACGCCGGCGCCGTGGTTGGTCGCCATGTCCCACGCCGTGTCTGTCCAGGAGCCGCCCGCCGCGCTCCGCATGTGCCACTGGTACGGGTACATCGGGTCGTTGGGTGCCGAGACAATTGCTGCGTCGTGGCTGGGTCCCGCCTCAGCTACCAGAGGGTTCGACCGCAGCGCCCGCAGGAGCTGACCAGTGTTGGCCGCGTCCCCTGCCTTCAGCCGCATCACGTGAGACCGCGCTCCCAGATCCAGCACGGAAGCACCTGTCGCCGCGGCCGTCCGCCGCATCAGCCCGTTCGTCACGCCCGGCTGGAAGCGCACGGTTATCTCGTCCGGGGCGGCGGCTGCCTCCGTGGACACCAGGCCGTTGTTTTGAAGGTGAGGCTTCGTCTGCCCAGCCGGGTCCGCGTGCGTTCCCGGGGTCCAGGCGGCAGAAATGACCATTGCCAGGGCCATGAGGGTGGCGAAGGCGACGTATTTCATTGGGATATCCCCTCTTTTCGAGTGCTGGGCAGTCATTGTAATACAGAAATCATGCCTTTGGGCGTACGCAATTTGGGTATAGTTGGTGAAAACTGGAGCGTCGCCGTCCCTGTTTCCTGTTTCCGCCCCCTGCTCTACAATCGAACCCCGGGAACACACCATGCCACCTGCGAGACTTACACTGCAGAAATCCGGCCATGTCGCCTGCATTACCCTCACGTGCCCCGAACGCGCCAACGTCCTCGACGCGCGCGCCCTGCGTGATCTCGCGGACGCCTGCGAGACTGTCCGCGACGACGATAACGTCCGTGTGGCGATAATCACCGCGGAGGGCGAAGTGTTCTGTTCCGGCTGGGACTGGGAAGCGCTGGCAGCTGTGGCAAAGGGTGGCTCGCTACTCGACGCTGCCCGCGGCCTGGGCATGGTCCCCGACCCCTTCCGCTGCCTGCATGAGCTTTCCCGGCCCGTCATCTGCGCCATGAACGGCGGTGCGCACGGCGCAGGGCTGGAGCTCGCCCTCGCCTGCGATATCCGCGTCGCCGCTGAGGGAGCCCTCTTCTCGCTTCCCGAGACCCAGATGGGCCTGCTGCCGATGGCAGGCGGCATCCAGCGCCTGGCGCGGCTGGTCGGCCGCGGCCGCGCCCTCCAACTCGTGCTCACCGGGGAAGAATTCAGCGCCGAGGAGGCGCACGCCATGGGCCTCGTCAACCGCATAGTCCCGCGCGAGCGGATCTTTGATGAATCCCGCCTCCTCGCTGAGCGCATAGCCGAGCGCGGGCCGCTGGCCACTGCCTACGCCAAGGAAGCCATCAACCGCGGCATCGACATGCCGCTCGAGCAGGCCCTCCGCTTCGAGACCGACCTCACCGTCATTCTCCAGACCACCGAAGACCGCGCCGAAGGCGTCAGCGCCTTCATCCAGAAACGCAAACCGGATTTCAAAGGAACGTAGGGGCAGGGCTCGCCCTGCCCGGGAGGCGCGGTGAGCTCGAAGAGCCGCACAGGAGGCCGAATGCAGATCGCGATGGAAACAGACGAGGCCAACTCCCTCATGTCCGTCATCACTTCCTATGTGATCGACCACGCCGGCCTCTCCCAGGACGCCAGGCAGCGTCTCCGCAAATGGCGTACGGACCGGCCCGCCGGGTCGTCCCAAATGGGCAGCCTGGCCGTCGCTATGAACCGGGCGCTTGGCAGCTACATCGAAGAAAAGACCGACCGTCAGGTTCGCCAGAAGGGCCGCTACACCCGCGCCCGGAGGGACGGATGAAGGTCGAACTCGAGCCCGAGGAGTGCCTCCAGCTCTTCGCCGCTATCACCGACCGGCTGCTGGACGAGGCCGCCCTTTCAGACGAAGACCGTGCCGCCCTCAAACGCTGGCGCAGCGCCTCCATGAAACCCGGCTCGGATGGCATGAAAGATCTCTCCGCCAGGATCAACGCCGACCTCGCCCGCACCCTCCAGAATAAGACCCGCAGCCCCTTCGTGCGGCCGGACTGGAAGTAGGGAAGGAAAGAGGAAGAAGGGTGGAGGAAGAAGGAAGGATTACCGCAAGTCTGGTCCTGCTTCCTGCCTCCTGCTTCCTACTTCCCCGGTGGGTGGTGCGGAATGGTTGACGACATCCTCCTCTACGAAAAGACCGGCGACCGTCTCGCCTGGGTCACCCTCAACCGCCCCCAGGCCCTGAACGCCATCAACATGGCGATGCGTGACCAGCTCTGGGAGATAATGCACGCCGTCCGTGACGACCCCGAGGTGGAAGTCGTCATCTTCAAGGGCGCCGGCGACCGCGCCTTCTCCGCCGGCGCCGACATCAAGGAGTTCGGCACTGCCCCCACCTATGTCGATGCCCGCCGCGCCCGCCGCGAGCGCGACCTCTGGGGCTTCATGCTCTCACTCGACTGCGCCCTCATCGCCGCCATCCAGGGATACGCCCTCGGCGCCGGCATCGAGCTCCCCATGTGCTGCGACATCCGTATCGCCTCCGAGGACGCGCGGATGGGCCTGCCGGAGGTCACCCTCGGCTACATTCCGTCCGCCGGCGGTACCCAGACCTTGCCCCGCCATATGCCGCCCGGCATCGCCATGGAGATCATTCTCACCGGTGACCCCATCGACGCGCAGACCGCCTACCAGCACGGCCTCGTCCAGAAAGTCGTCCCTCGCGATCGCCTCTATCCCGAGGCGGATGCGCTCGCCGCCCGCATCCTGCGAGCCGGGCCCCACGCCGTCCGCCTTGCCAAGCGCGCCGTGATAGAGGGCCTCGAGATGCCCCTCGTCGACGCGCTCGCCCTCGAGCACCGTCTTGTTGAGCGCGCCCTGCTCACCGCGGACGCCCGGGAGGGCGTGCGCGCTAAGGTGGAAGGACGAGAACCTACGTTCGCCGGCGCGTAAGATATATCCGTGGTTATTCAGACAGTATTCCGCCCTGCCTGGCGCCGTCTCTCCGCGCTCGGCATCGCCATTCCCTTGATGATGGGTGTTGTCCTCGTCGTCCTCGTCCTCATGTCCTTCACACGCGACGCCTACACCCCGCCGGTGCTGGTCACGGCCGGCACCGTGGGACAGTACGAACCGGGGGAGCCCAAGCTCTTCGAGGACGAGAAGATCTGGATGGTGCGCCTGCCGGGGACAGACGAGATGCTGGCCATCTACGGCGCCGACCCCGTTTCCCGGTGCCTCGCCACCTGGGACCCCACCTGGCAGTTCCGCGGCATCACGGGCTGGTTCCGCGACACATGCCGCGGGTCTACCTATGACCTCGCCGGCAACTGCTTCGACGGCCCCTGCGACCGTGGCCTCAGCCGCTTCAAAGTCATCCTTCAGCAGGCCGACGTCATCGTCAGCCTCACGGACCTTGAGCCCGGCCACCCGCGCGACGATAGCGCGAAACCCCTGGCGCCCCCGCAGTAGAATAGAAGCGCCATGGGTAGCATCCCGGTTGCCAACCCGGCGCCCAACCAGCGGCCGCACATCAGCCGCCGCGGGCTCCTGGTCCTCGCGCTGCCCCTTGCCCTGATCGCGCTTATCGTCATGGTCGTGGCTTTCGCCTGGCCAACCGGCCCTGAGGTCGAGTCCGCGCGATGGGTGGAAGCCGGAACCGTCGACGCGCTCGCGGTCAACGAACCGGTGCGAAACGTCGAAGGTCGCTTCTGGCTCGTAAAGCTGGAGTCCGGCGAAATCATCGCGCTCTCGCAGCGAAGTACCTACGATCTGCGCCCATGCACAGTACCCTGGCGGCCGGACTTCGAATTTCAGGGTCGAAGAGGATGGTTCCGAGATCCGTGCAGCGGTACGACTTGGAACATTGACGGCCAGATCATGTTTGGCCCGGCTCCTCGCAACATGGACCGCTATTGGGTGGACATACGGGATGACGAAATCTTTGTAGACATCAGTCGGCGCCTGTGCGCTCCCGGTGAGGTACAGGGAGGTGTCGACATATGCCTAGGGCCACTGCCCTCACCCGGCGCCGTTCCGGGCTAGCGCCCAACCCACCCTTCCGCTACGTTATTATCCGCGCCGTCGTTACCTCGCCCACCACTGACCGACGCGCGCCCGAACAGAAGACCATCCGGGAGGGAGCCCATGAATACCGCCGAATTCTTGATGATCGCGTCCTCGATCGTGCCCGACCGCACGGCGCTCGTCTGCGAGGGCACTACGCGGACCTACGCCGAGCTTCAGGAGCGCGTCAACCGGCTCGCTAATGCTCTCCAGTCCATGGGTATTGGGCGCGGCGACAAGGTTGCCTTCATGGGCCTTAACGGCATCCCCTGCGTCGAGATCTACTACGCCACCTCGAAACTCGGCGGCGTCTTCGTCCCCCTCAATTACCGTCTGAAGCGCGAAGAAATCAGCTACATGTGCACCAACTCCGAGGCGTCCGTCCTCTTCGTCGCCGACCGCTACATGGACATCGTCAACGACATCCGGTCCGGCATTCCCGGTGTCAAGCACATCATCGGCCTCGATTCCGCCCTGGCCGACGCGCCCAAATACGAGGATCTCGTCGCCGGCAGCGAGCCGGAGGAGATATTCACGGATATTGACGAGAACGACGCCACCATCATCATCTACACCTCCGGTACCACCGCCCTCCCCAAAGGCGTCGTCCTCACCCACCTCGGCATGTCGGTCTACGTCACCAACACCGTCGCCCCGGCCGACCCGGGCGACGAGAACCCGGACGTCCTCCTCGTCTCCGTCCCGTTCTACCACGTAGCCGGCGCGACGACGATGATCTCCTCCGTCTGGGGCGGCCGCAAGATGGTCATCCTTCCCCAGTTCGAACCGGGGGCCTGGCTCGAGGCCGTCAACAAGCACAAAGTCACCCACAGCTTCGTCGTCCCCACCATGCTCAAGCGCGTCATCGAGCACCCCGACTTCGACAAGGCCGACTTCTCCTCCCTCAAGCTCGTGGCCTACGGCGCCGCGCCCATGCCCTACGAAGTACTCGTCAACTCCATTGAGAGGTTCAGACCCTGGCCAGACGTCGGCCTCATGAACGCCTACGGCCAGACCGAGAGCACGTCGTCCCTGACCTTCCTTGGCCCGGAGGACCACCACGTCCCGGACGGCCCGCCCGAGGTGCGCGACATCGCCCTCCGCCGCCTCCGCTCCGTCGGCCGCGCCATGGACGACATCGTGGTCATGATCATGGACCCCGAAGGAGAGATCCTTCCACCCGGCGAAGAGGGCGAGATCGTGGCGCAGGGGCCGCGCGTCATGGCCGGCTACCTCGGCCGCGAATCGGAGACGAGCGAGGCGATCAAGGACGGCTGGCTGCACACGGGCGACGTCGGCTGGCTGGACGAGGAGGGATATCTCTACATAACGGGCCGCACCAAGGACCTCATCATCCGCGGCGGCGAGAACATCGCCCCCGGCGAGATCGAGAGCGTTCTCCAGCAGCACGATGCCGTCTCCGACGCCGCCGTCATCGGCGTCCCGGACGTCGAGTGGGGCGAGGAGGTGAAGGCCATCGTCGTCTTCAAGCCCGGCCGGTCCGCATCGCCGGAAGAACTCACCGCTTTCGTCAAGGAACGCCTCGCCAGTTACAAGACCCCGAAGTACTACACCATCGTCGAGGACCTCCCACGCAACTATGTCGGCAAAGTCCTCAAGACCGACCTCCGCAAGCAATTCGGCGAACCCAAGAGCGGGGGATAGTCCGAACGTCTCCCAAACGCCGCCCATCCCGTCGTGAACGCCGCGGACGCGCGGCCGAACGCGCCTCCATCCCGGCCCCTGAACCCGTCCCAGCCCGCCCTGCCCGCGACGTCTCGTGGACGGGCCTCGCAGGCGGCCTGACGGGTGCCATCCCCCTCGGTGCCCGCGCGGTCGAGATCCTCGTCGACCCCGGCGGCGTCTCCCGCTGGTGGGCCGTGCCCACCTTCGGTATCGCCGCCGTCTACTTGTCCGCCGTCTGGGCCTCCGTCGCGCGCGTCGACAACCGCAAGCGCATCCTCCGCAACATCCTCTCGCTCACCCTCGTTCTGCTTGTCATTGCCACCATCCTCAGCGGTGACCCCGCCCTGGCCCTCCTCCTGCTGATCCCCAGCACCCTCCTCTCCATCGCCTCCGGCGTCATCTTCCAGGGCCCGAAGCGCGCCACCTAACCTCACATGGGCCGGGCTCTTAGCCCGGCATCCTCTTCCTAGAAGAAGTCCGAGCCGTTCGGCGGATACTCCGACGCGAAGAGCCTGTCCGCCAGCTTGGCCGCCCCCGCGTCCCCCTCTGCCAGCCCCGAGCGCACCGCCTCGCTCGCCTTCATGTACCCGTCGTACACCGCCGCGAACGTTGCCGCCTCCATCGCCAGGTCGCCGCTCCCGGCATCCTTCTTCGCCGACAGCCGCCCGCCCGCGCTCTCGATCTGCCATCTCCCCGTGTTCCACGGAGCCGCAGCGTCCGTGATTGCGATCGTAACGGCACCGTCAGGCGCGCCCGGCCCCGCCGGCCGTGCCGCCACCGCCTTCTCGATGTCCACGACCCGCAACATCATGTCGTCCACGAATTCGCGCTTCACCGGTCCGGCGTCATCCACGGCATAGGCCAGGGGGTCCTCTGCCGGGCCGTACCAGACTATCTCGTCCGCCAGGTCATGTGTCAGCAGAAAGCGCAGCAACCCCTGGTACGCGGCGCCCGTCACCGGCACGAACTCCCGTAGCCACACCTTGGTCGACCCGGCGGGGTCTCTAGTGCTCGAGTAGCTCAGATACCCGCTGGGCTCGCCGGCGTCGTCGTACCACACGGCCACGTCGTAGAGCTTCCGGTCGTCGTCGTAGACCATGCGAAAGACCGCCTCTTTCCACCACTTCTCGCTCCGCAGGTGCTGCCCGGTCCTCCCTGCCGAGAATCGCTCGTATATCCCGGCTATCAGCGGCCAATCCTCCTCCGTGACGCGGGTCACGCGCCCCCGCGCCGCCGATGGGTTGTACGCCGACACTCGCTTAGGGTGCCACGTGAACTTCAGGTTCCCTGCGGCCGTCATCCACCCGTACTTCCGGTAGAGCGCGGGATGCGGGGTGTACAGCGCTGACAGCGGCGTCCCCGACTCGCGCATCTTCTCCAGGGAGTGCCGTAGCAGTTGCCCCACGTACCCTTTGCGCCGGGCCTCCGGCAGGCATGAGACCGCCGATACGCCGCCCATGGGCACCGGCGCGCCGCTGATCCGAATCGTGAACGGGTACACCTTGAGCGAGGCGACTATCTCGCCGTCCTCCAGCAGCACGGTGGCCGGGCCGGCTAGGTCTTCCAGGTGCGCCATCTGCTGGCGCCCTCGGTCCGTCCGGTCTGACGAGAACGAGTAGGCGACAATGTAATGGACGCGGTCCGATTCTTCGGGTCGGGCGGAGCGAATTTCTATAGTCATTCCCGGATTGTAGCCGGGAGATCGCGCCCTCTCAAGCCGTGCGGCTTCAGGTTACGGCCGGCCGCGGGGCAAGGGTGTTGCACAACTGCTATAATCCCCCGACGTTGGAGCCTCGCGATGTTTCTCTTGGCGCGCAGGAACTTGCTCTCAGAACCGTTCCGGCTTCTCGCCTCGGCCGGCGGCGTCGCCCTATCCGTCTTCCTCATCAGCTTGCTGCTATCCATGTATCGCGGTTGGGACGAGAAGATCGGTGGTTTCGTCGAAGGCTCTGGCGTTGACGTCTGGGTCGCCCGCCAGGGCACTACGGACTTTCTGAGCGCGGCATCTATCGTTCCCGCGGACACCGGTGACTCGCTGGAGCTCCTGGGAAACGTGTCCGGATGGAATCCCCTCATCGTCCGGCCCATGGCCGCTTACACGGAAGGCGGCGAGAGCATGGACATTTCCCTGATCGGGTTCCAGGGCAGCGGGGGGCTCGGCGGCCCGCCTGGCATCAACGCCGGCGAAGCGCTCCCCGGCGATGGCGAGGCTGTTGTCGATAAGTCGATCTCCGACCGCTATGGCGTGGACATCGGCGATACCATCCTGGTCGTGGGCCATCCGCTCCGAGTCGTGGGGCTCTCCGAGGGCGGTAATTTCGTCTTCTGGCAGGCGGTGTTCGTGGACTTTGAGGGGGCAGAGCGGATCCTGGAGCAGAAGGGGTTCGCGACGTTCCTGCTGTTCGACCTCCAGGACCCGGACACCAACGGCGCTTTCGCCGAGCGCGTCGAGTCCGAACGGCCTGACCTCCAGGCCGCGACCAGCGCTGAATTCGCGGAGGCTACCCGCGAGCGTATCCTCGGTGAACTCCTCCCCATCATTAGCGTCGTCCTGGTCCTGGCCTTCATCGTCGGCCTCACCATCTCGGGGCTCACGATATATACGGCAACCGTGGAAAGGGCGCGGGAGTGGGGCATCCTCAAGGCCGTCGGCTTTCGCAATTCCGCCCTCTATCGGGTGGTGCTCGCCCAGAGCGTGGCCACCGCCGCAACAGGCTTCCTGGCCGGAGCCGGCCTGGCCTTCCTGTTCGCCCCCTACGCGGATGACCTCGCACCGCAGCTTATCCTCACCACGAAATGGTACGACGTCCTCGCAGTCGGCGGCCTTACGCTGGCCATGGCCGTCCTGGCCTCGTTCGTCCCCGTCCGCCGCATCGGCCGCATCGATCCGGTGGCCGTCTTCCAGGCCTGAGCGCCGCGCCGCTTCCGTTCTCAGGTCCACACCTCAAACTAGGCCCGCCCCGGTCCGGCCCCATACTCGATATAATCTGCGCGGAGTCAATCGACATGGAACGCGATCCAGAGCTCGAAGCTGAAGTCCTGGGCTTCATGGAACAGTATCACCGGGATGCCGCGCGTGGTGGTCCCGAGGCTGTGAGGTCGCGAACTAGCCCGGGGTTTGTCGGGTTCGGCTCGGCTGCGGACGAGCGCTACGATGGCCGTGATCAGCTACTCACTTTGCTGAAACGTGACAACTCTGAGGTGGAAAGAATAGAGAGAGACTACAAGTGGATACGTGCGACCCAGCACGGTCCCTTGATCATCTTCGCTATGCAGTATGACGTCCGCCTGACGGTGGCCGGCCGCACGTCGGTTGTACCCGCACGCCTGACCGGCGTCCTGGAGCGTCATCATGGAGGCCTGCGGCGATTGCAGACACACATGTCTTTCCCGGCATCTGACCAACCTGAGGGCCGGTCGTGGCCGACACCCATTGAGGCGATAGCGGCCGCGGTCAGCGAAGAGCGCCCCGACCTTCGTGCTCAGGCGGCGCCCGACGGCACTGTCACGATGCTCTTCACAGACATCGAGAACTCCACTGTGCTCACCGAGCGTCTCGGCGACGCCCAGTGGCTACAGCTCTTGCTACAGCACAACGCAATTGTGCGTGAGCAATTCTCTTCCCACCGCTGCTTCGAGGTGAAGTCGCAGGGCGACGGCTTCATGGTCGCCTCCCAGAGCGCCCGCCGCGCAGTCCAGTGCGCTATCGGCATCCAGCGCGGGCTAGCTGCATACAACGAGACCGCGTCTGAGCCCATCCACGTCCGCATGGGCCTCCACACCGGCGAAGTGCTGAAGGATGCGGACGACTTCTTCGGTAAGCATGTGATTCTGGCCTCGCGCATTGCCGGCAAGGCGCGCGGTGGCGAGATCCTCGCCTCAGCGCTCCTGAAGGACCTCACCGATAGCGGCGGCGACATCTTTTTCGGCGCGGCGCGAGAGGTGGAGCTGAAGGGCCTGGACGGCACGTACCAGGTCTACGAGGTTCACTGGCGGGAGCCCTAGGCCGCCGCTGCCGGCTCGTCCTTCGATAGCTCAGGTCGAGCGGAGGGTCCGCGCACCCACGATCCGTTTGACCCGCACGGGGGCCATGGCTATCATGATGGCGCCTTCGGGCTGTATAGCCAGTAACAGTAGAGGAGTCCGCCGATGACCCCAGCGAACGAGTTCCCGGGCAACATCTTCTACTACGTCATCTTCCTCGGGTTCATCGCCTTCTTCGCCTACTCCGCCCTCCCCCGCCTTCGCTGGATCCTTAGCGGCAAGCCCCTGAACCGCGTGGACAACCTCGCCTGGCGCCTCACCGGCCTCGTCCCCTGGCTCCTCGGCAACGCCCGCGTGGCCCGCAAGCGCTACTGGTACTCCGGCCTCCTCCACTCCATGATCTGGTGGGGCTTCATCGTCCTCCAGATCCGCACCCTCAACTTCCTCCTCAACGGCATCGACCACGATATCTCCTTCGAGGGCCTCGTCCCCCGCCTCTACGACGTACTCCGCCCCGTGATGGACACCTTCAACCTCCTGGTCATCGTCGGCGTCCTCATGGCCGCCTGGCAGCGCCTCTTCTGGAAGCCGAAGCGCATGACCCTCAACCTCGACGGCTGGATGATCCTCGGCTTCATCTTCGTCCTCATGGTCACCGACGTGTTTGTCAACAGCCTCGAGTTCTACCTGCACCCGGACATCGACGCCTTCAAGAACAAGGAGCTCTCCTACCTCGCCTACGGCCTCTCCGAGGTCTGGGACGGCATCGGCCTCTCCCACGGGGGCGCCGAGGCGCTGAACACCGTCTTCTGGTACTCCCACCTCGTCGATTTCCTGGCTTTCCTCTGCTACCTTCCCTACTCCAAGCACTCGCACGTCCTCACCATCGCTCCGCAGGTGTTCTTCCGCCGCCACGAGCCCACCGGCGTCCTCTACCCCATCAAGGACATCGAGCAGGCCGAGGCGTTCGGCGTCGGCAAGCTGCAGGACTTCACCTGGAAGCAACTGCTCGACCCCTACACCTGCACCGAGTGCGGGCGCTGCACCGCCGTTTGCCCTGCCAACCTAACCGGCAAGCTCCTCTCCCCTAAGCACGTCATCGTTGACATGCGGCTCCTCAGCGACGCCCAGATGTCCACTCCCTCCTTCCTCAAGGCCATCCACGGCAGCGAGGAGCTGAGCGGCAAGGCCGCCACATCTGCCACAGGCAACGGCCACCAGGCCAACGGTAACGGCCACGCCGGGATACCCCTCGTCGAGGGTGTCGGTGTCGAGCAGATCTGGGACTGCGTCACCTGCGGCGCCTGCATGGAAGAGTGCCCCGTCTTCATCGAGCACGTCCCTTCCATCATGGACATGCGCCGCTACTTGGTCATGGAGAAGGCCGAGATGCCGGAGACCGCCCAGGCTACCCTCATGCAGCTCGAGCAGCGCGGCCACCCCTGGCGCGGCGCCCAACTCACCCGCAC
>DASSZB010000098.1:0-2612 GCA_035702935.1 Dehalococcoidia bacterium | reverse complement strand
CATCCGCCTCAACGAAAAAGAGGTCGTGCCCCGCGTTAGCGACCTGCCGTTCGTCCTGCCGGCGCTGACCGGCAAGATCGAGTTCGAGACCGTCGACGACGGCCGCGAGGAGCAGATCGTGGAGCGCCTCATCCAGGGCGCCGTCCTCGCCGTCTTCAACCACTACTTCTCCCTGGGCGAGCTGGAACCCATCGTGGCCAAGTTCAAGTCGGGTTTCGCCGCCGAAGTCTCGGACATGACCCAGTCCGTGGAGTATGCCAAGCTCATCAAGGGCACCGAAGGGCTGCAGGCGGCCGTCGAGAAGCTCGGCGCCCAGGCCACCGAGCCGCTACAGGCCTCCGCTGTCGAGTTCATCCTCGAGGGCCTGCACCTCAACAAGCGTCTGAACAAGGACAAGGTCGCCGGCCGCTACCAGTACCGCGGCTAGCCTCGCTCATCCCGAGGTTCTCGTAGGATGAGCGGAAGACGGCCCGCCTCCGTGAAACTGACCGAGCACGCACAGCGAAACCGCGCCCAGTGGGACGCCTGGGCCGTCGACTACGTTGACGCCGGCAAGCGCGCCTGGGCATCCCCCGAGATGACCTGGGGCGTCTGGTCCGTCCCGGAGTCCCAGCTCCACGTCCTCGACGATGTCTCTGGCAAGCGAGTCCTCGAAGCCGGCTGCGGCACGGCGTACTGGTCCGCCTGGCTGGCCCGCCGCGGCGCCACCGTCACCGGCCTGGACAACTCCCCGAAGCAGCTGGAAACCGCCCGCGCGCTCCAGGCAGAGCACGGGCTCGAGTTTCCCCTCCACCTTGGCACTGCTGAGGCCATGCCTTTCGAGGACGGAAGCTTCGACCTCGTCTTCTCCGAATACGGCGCCAGCATTTGGTGCGATCCCTACCTCTGGATCCCGGAGGCCGCCCGCGTGCTCGCGCCCGAGGGACAGCTGATCTTCCTCGCCAACGCCGTCATCTTTATGCTTTGCGCATCCGATACGGAAGAGCCGCCCGGGACGGCCCTGCGACGCCCCTACTTCGGCATGCACCGCTTCGAGTGGCCGGACGACGATTCGGTGGAGTTCCACCTCCCCCACGGTGAGATGATCCGCCTCCTCTCCGATTGCGGGCTCCGGGTAGAGGCCCTCGTCGAGGTGCAGGCGCCTGAGGGCGCCAAGCCTCACCGCTATCCCTCATTGCCCACCCCTGACTGGGCGCGGCAATGGCCGTCCGAGGAGATCTGGAAGGCCAGGAAAGTCCGGTGACCGGCCCCGAACCGCAACGTCCTCACATGCCGGGGTACGGCATAGCGGAAGGCATGGAAGGCGCACTGCCCTGGAGTTGGGCCCAGGAACGCCTACGCGCGTCCCGGAACTACTGGGTGTCGAGCGTTCGTCCGGACGGCCGCCCCCACTCCATGCCCGTCTGGGCCGTCTGGCTGGACGGCGCCCTCTACTTCAGCACCGCCCGCACCTCCGTTAAGGCCCGTAACCTCTACGCCAACCCGAGTTGCTCGATCACCACGGAGTCAGCGAACGAGGCCGTGATCCTCGAGGGACAAGCCGCAGTTGAGGAAGATCACTCCGTACTCAAGCCGGTCTGGCATGCCTACAAGGCGAAGTACGACTGGGGCCTGGAGGGCGAGAGCATGTTTGTCCTCCGGCCGCGCGTCGCCTTCGGCTTCATCGAGACTGCGGAGCAGTTCGCCACGGCCGCCACGCGCTGGACGTTCGAGTAGTAATTCGCCATACTCCCTCGCATGAAGCGGTATGCCATGGTCGGCTGCGGTGTGCGTGGCATCTCTATGTACGCCCGTCCGATCATCAAGCACTACGCAGACGTCGCCCAGCTCGTAGCCCTCTGCGACACCAACCGGGCACGCATGGCCGCGTGCAACCGCTACTGCGAGTCCGCTACCCCCGAGTTCACAGACTACGATGCCATGCTGCGGGACGTTCGCCCCGACACAGTCATCGTCACATCGCCCGACTGGACTCACCACGAGATGATCATCCGCGCCCTGGAGTCCGGCTCCGACGTCATCACCGAAAAACCCATGACCATCGACGACGAGAAGTGCCGCGCCATCCTCGAAGCGGAGCAGCGCACAGGCCGCCGCGTCACCGTCGCCTTCAACTACCGCTACTCGCCGCAGCACCAGCAGATCAAGCGCCTGATCAGGGACGGCGCCATCGGCGAGGTTCTGTCCGTCGACTTTCACTGGCCGCTTGACTACATCCACGGCGCCGACTTCTTCCGCCGCTGGCACCGCCGCCTGGAGAATTCCGGCGGCCTGCTCGTCCACAAGGCCACCCACCACTTCGACCTCGTCAACTGGTGGCTGGACTCGGAACCGGAGCAGGTGTTCGCCCACGGCCGCCGTGCCTTCTACGGCCCCACCCGAGAGGCGCGCGGCGAGCGCTGCCATGGCTGCGCCCACGCCAAAAGCTGCGAGTTCTACATGGACATGTCCGCCGTGGAGTACATGCAAACGCTGTACCTGGACGCCGAGGCGGAGGATGGCTACTTCCGCGACCGCTGCGTCTTCGCCGATGAGATCGACATCTACGACACCATGTCCCTCACGGCCCGCTACCGCTCCGGCGCCATGCTCACATACTCTCTGACCGCCTA
>DASSZB010000084.1:0-2143 GCA_035702935.1 Dehalococcoidia bacterium | reverse complement strand
GCTACGGTGGCGTCCCGCGCCTCCTAGGGATCGCGAAGGATACGGTGGAAGCGCTGACGGCGAAGATCCACGAGGGCCTCGATGCGGACATGCTCATCACTTCGGCGGGCGTCTCCCGCGGCGATTACGACGTCGTGAAGGACGTGCTGGCCCGCGAGGGAGAGATCGACTTCTGGACCGTGGCCATGAAGCCGGGGAAGCCGCTGGCTTTCGGCTGCTTCTACCCGGACGACTCGAGCGGGCGCCGGGTGCCGCACATCGGACTGCCCGGGAACCCGGTCAGCTCAATGGTGGCGTTCGAGCTCTTCGGCCGGCCGGCGATGATGAAGATGATGGGAAAGCAGGACTGGCGCCGCCCCCGGCTGCGGGCGATTGCCGAGGGCCGGATCCGCAACGTGGACGACCCGCGCGTCTTCTTTGCCCGCTGTATCGTGACGGAACGCGGCGGGAAGCACTACGCCCGCCTTACAGGCGAGCAGGGTTCGGGGATGCTCACATCGATGATGCGCGCGAACGCGCTGACCGTGATCCCGCCGGACGTGGACGTCGTCGACGCCGGTGATGAGATCGAAGTGATCATGCTGGACTGGAGCCGCGGCGAGGAGTGGGGCTCCTTCCTGACAGACGAGGCTTAGCCGGCTAACCCTGCTGGCAACGTTCTACTGCCCCCAAATTGGACAGAGTCCGCGCCATCGAGGGCTATACCCTCGAATCACGGACTCTGCCGGAGGTAGGGTCCTCGAAGTTCAGAAGGCGCCGGTGATGCTGCCGAGCGCGCCCGAGATGGCGAGGCCGAGCGCCGTCACGGCCAGCACGCAGACTATGGCAATGAATGCCAGGAGGAGAGCGTACTCGGCCAGCGCCTGGCCGTCCTCTCGGTTCATTCGCTCTATGATCAGGTTCAGAATACTCATCGGCTCATCACTTTCTTGTGGCCCTTAATGGCGGGCTTTCATGAAAGTTAGACGCCTGCATACGATGTTATTACTCGGAAGGACAGTGAACGTTCGGGGAAATCGGGTAATCGGGCTATGCCGGCGGCGTGGCCACACCGCCGGCGGCGGCTGAGCGGTAGACGGCGTCCACCAGCCGGTGCGCCTCCAGGGCGGTACTGAAGTTTGGAAAGGGCTCCTTGCCCTCTGAGACCGCCTTAAGGAAGAAATAGTCCTCAAGGGCGTACTTCAGCGCTTCCTCGAAGACGGGATCGGTCAGGCCCAGCATCGAAAGATACCGGCGCCGCACCTCCTCCTCCGCGATCACTTCCGCAATTTTCGCGTGTGTCTGCACCTGGATCGGGCCGAGGAAATCGTTGTCTATGAAGAAGACCCCCTTCTCCATGAACACCTCGATGCGGCGCGTTGAGGGACGGCCCAGGACGCTGTGCCAGATGGACACGAGCTCGCCTTTCGCGCCGCTGGCGTACTCCAGATGAGCCGTTGCCAGGTCCTCCACCCCCTCGTACCCCGCGAAGTTTCCGATGCTGCCTTGAAGCACCCGGACGTCACCTCCCAGCCAGAGGAGAATGTCGGCGTCGTGTATCGAGTGCTCCAGCAGTGTGCCAGAGCCGACGATGTCGCGGTTTTTCCGCCATTCGCTACCGTAGTGCCCCTGGATTGGGAAGAACTGGTCGTCGCGAAAGACGATGGCCATAAGGCGGCCCAGGGTCGCGTCCTCCATGAGCGACTTGAGCACGGTGAGGATCGGCGAGTGGCGCAGGATCAGGCCGACCCCGGTCTTGACGCCGGCTTTCTCGGTGGCGGCAACCATCTCGCGGACGTCGGCAAGGTTGGCCGCGAGCGGCTTCTCGCAGAAGATGTGCTTTCCGCGGTCCGCGGCGCGGAGGACGAGCTCCTTGTGCCCGGACGTCGGCACCGTGATGTACACGACGTCAATATCGGGAGAGTCGATGACCTGCGTCGCATCGGTGGTGACGAGGGCCGCGCCGACGATGTCCGCAAACTCCTGCGCGCGGCTTTCGTCGATGTCGCAGACCGCTGCGCAGCGGGCGTCAGTGAGGCCGAGGCGGATCATAGCCCGGATGGCGCGGGAATGGAACCTGCCCCGGAGGCCGCAGCCGATCAGACCGATGTTGAGTGTCAACGCGGGGTGAGCCGCTCTACCCGGCGGACTGCGGTGCTGGGTG
>DASSZB010000066.1:0-3311 GCA_035702935.1 Dehalococcoidia bacterium | reverse complement strand
AGCGCTTCGCCGGCCAGGTTTGCCGCCGTCTCGTTCAGCGTCCTGAGTTCGCTTCCCTCGAAATAATTGCGGCCGAGTGGGTAGAACGCCAGGTACTGGTGCACCCACTCGTGAAACGCCGTCTCCACCACCCGCTCGTATGGATGGCTGGACGATACGACGGCGGGGTAAGTGGCGACGCCGCCCGTGCCCACGACGACCGCCGAAATCCCCGCCTCGGGCCCGTTTTCTGATTCCGCCTTGCGTTCGATCGCTTCAAACTGCTCCCGCCCCAGGCCTGGTTCCAGGAGCAGCGAGTGCTCCAGTTCGATACGGTCTCGCGGTGACACGGCGAGCACCCTCGGCGGTGCGTCCAGTTCGAAATCCACCGGAGGGAAAATCAGGCCGAGATCGGAGAGGAGCGGCGGCTCCATTTCCAGGCCCTGGTCTTCGAGGACGGCGGTGATGCGTCCCTCGATGATGTCCTCCACCTCTGCCTCGTTGGCTGCCGACTCGCCTTCCGCGGTGAAATACTTTTGCAGCGCCGCTTCTTCCTCGGAAGCCGTGCGCTCATCGAACAGGTGCCGCACCTTGTAGATCCACTTTCGTGGAAAGTGCTCCACTTCCCAGGACAGGAAGTCGTAGGCATGGTCGTCGGCGGCGGCCTCCGCCGCGTCGTCCGGGCCGTATGTGTCGTACAGCCGGAATGCGCCCAGGAACCCCAGGGCGGTCAGCAGGCCAAGGACGGCCAGGTAAACGACGACAAACGATCGCATGCCTTCATTCTGGCATACGGCCGCATGCCGAGGTGTGATCTGAGGGATGCTTAGGGCGAGGCCGCCGGGGAGGCCCTGAGCGCTTCGTAGTAGGCTTTCACGAACCGGTCTGTGAAGAGCACGCCCACGTCATCAATTGGCTTCGAGATCGCCCCGTACTGTACGAGAAAGTCGTGCAGTTTCTGCCACTGCGCTTCGGTCTGCATGCCTGTGGGCCCCGGCCGCGCCATGTCCAGCTCCGTCTCCAGCATGTACTCCTGGTGGTCACGGTTCTCGTCCGGAGCGTAGTGCATAACGATGTCCAAAGCTTCCTCGCGGTTTTGGTCCGCGTAGTCGATGGCCTTCAGAACTGCGTTGATGAACCGCTGCGTGACGTCCTGGTGCTCCTCGACATAATCGCTCATGGCGACATAGGTGAGCCCGAGTGTTGGCGCGTCGAAGTCGGCTGCTTCCCACGTCTTCACTGCGTACCCCAGATTCTCCAGTGTGTCCGGCTCGTTGGAGATGAAGACCGGGAAGATATCGATCTGTCCCTCGGCGAGGATCCGCGGATCGAAGCCAACCTTCACCTCCTGGATGCTGGCGCGGTCCACGCCGTTAGCCGCCAGGATCGCGAGGTAGTCCGGCGTTACCTGGCTTCCCTTGTAGCCGGCCGTCTTGCCGGCCCAGTCAGCCGGTGACTCGATGCCGGAATCCGCCAGCACGCTGAAACCTTGCTGTCCACGCTGGCCAATCAAAGCGAGCGACACGATGTCCAGCGGGGGTTCGGAGACATGCTTTTCCAGGAGCCCGGAAGCGTCGGATGTAGTGAACTGCACGTTCCCCGCGGCCAGAAAGCGGAAGTTATCGCCGGGCGTGGTGACATGCTCAATCGTAACGTCGAGGTTTTGCTCTTCGAAGAAGCCCTTCTCCTGGGCCACGTAGACGCCTACGAAGGGGAGATTCGCCTGGGGCTTAAAGCCTGCCATGAAGGTGACCTTGTCCGGCGGGCCAAGCGTTGGGCTCGCTGAAGCCGAGGGTGAGCCGCTGTTATCGCCGGTGTCCTCGGAGTCGTCGCCGCAGGCGCCGAGCAACAGGGTTGTAGCGGCTGCCAGTGCAAGGAGAACGAGGAGTATACGTGGCGTGGGCAAGGTGGAGCCTCCTACTTAATCGTGCGAACCGATTCGTGCCAGAAGAGGACGCGGCGCTCGATGATGGAAATGGCGACGTTGACCGTCACGCCGGTGATGGCAAGCACTCCAATTGCGGCGAAAAGGGTCGGCGTGTCCAGGTTGCTGTTGGCGCTGGCGATGACGTACCCCAGCCCCCGCGCCACACCAAACCATTCGGCGACCACTGCGCCGATCAGGGCCAGCGGGTAGGCCGTCTTCAGCGCCGGGAACAGGTAGGGCATGGAGCTGGGCACCCGCAGTTTCCAGAATACGTGCCATGGCGAGGCATGGATGGATTTCAGGAATTCCAGCGCTCCTGGGCTCACGTCCCGCAGGCCCGCGGTCACATTGATAAGCACCGGGAAGAACGAGAGCAGGCCTGCGATGATGACGTTCGGTTCCCGGCCAAACCCGAAGATGATCATGAGGACGGGCGCCACGGCCACCAGGGGCGTCACCTTCAGCGAGATCGCCAGCGGCATCAGCGTGCGCTCCGCCAGGCTCGAGTGGGCCATCACCACCGAAAGGAGAATGGCTGCTGAAGCTCCGAAGGCGAGGCCCAGTGTGGCCTCGTAAAAGGTGTGAAGGTTCTCCCGCCAGAAGAACTCGGGCCTCTCAAAGAAGCGCTCGATGACCGCCGAAGGCGGAGGGACCACGATAATCGAAATGTCCCTCCAGCTCACGTAGAGTTCCCACGCCGCCAGCAGGAGTGCGAAGGCAACGATAGGCGGTAGGAGGTTCCGCGTGACGAAACGGACGGTGGCGCCGCGGGTCAGGACCGGCTTCATGCCGCCTCCTGCTCCAGCAGCCCGCGCAGCCAGTCCGCGTAGTCCAGGAACGGCTGCGACCGCTCCATCTCGCGGGTCCGCGGCCGCGGCAGCTCCACGTCAATGTCGGCTCGCACGGCGCCAGGGCGAGAGGTGAGCACAACGATTCGGTCGGCGAGGATGATCGCCTCCGAAATGGAGTGCGTCACGAAGAGGACGGTCTTGGGCCCCGCAGCGCCCGGGTTGGCGTCCCAGATCCGCAGGAGTTCGTACCGCATCGCCGAACGCGTGATCTCGTCCAGCGAGCCGAACGGCTCGTCCATCAGGAGAAGCGACGGGTTGAGCGCCAGCGCCCGCGCGATGGCCACGCGCTGCTGCATGCCGCCGGAGAGCTGGTAAGGGTGATAGTCCATGAAATCGCGCAGGCCCACCAGATCGAGCAACTCCTCGGCCGTGGGTACCGGGCGCATCTTGTGGACGGAGTCCACCTCCTGCGGCAGCCTCACGTTGCCCAGCACGGTGCGCCATGGCAAGAGCGAAGCGTCCTGGAAGGCAAATCCGATATCGCGCAAGCGCTGTGCGGCCTGCGGTGGCTCGCCGGAGATCAGCGTGTTTCCCTGCGTTGGCCTTACGAGGCC
>DASSZB010000400.1:0-4511 GCA_035702935.1 Dehalococcoidia bacterium | reverse complement strand
AACGCCGAGAGCGCGATAGACCTGAGCCCGCAGAACGCCTACGTGCGACGGCTCCAGCACATGCTGGCGCAACGGTACAACCTGACCTCGCGGAGCATGGGGAAGGAGCCGTACCGACATGTGCGTATCCTGCCGGGCGATGAGGCCGAGTAGGGACGGTGCTCCCTGAGCTGCTCAAGGCTGGGGCCTTGAGCCACGGGGTTTAGGTTTGGGTGCCAGGGGCTTGTTCATCGTGCTGGAGGGCGGTGACGGCTCGGGCAAAACCACCCAGGCGCGGCTGCTGGCTGAGACGCTGCGAGGCCGCGGTATCGACGTGCTGCTCACCCAGGAGCCGGCGGGCACGCGGCTGGGGGAGCTGATCAAGAGCGTGTTCGAGCGCAGCCACTCGGAGGCCGGCGCCCCACCGATTTCGGCAAAGACGGAGCTATTCCTGTTCGAGGCGGCGCGGTCTGACCACGTGCGCACGGTGATCCGGCCGGCGCTGGCGGAAGGGCGGGTGGTGGTCTGCGACCGCTTTGACGATTCGACGCTGGCGTACCAGGGATACGGGAGAGGGCTGCCCCTTGACGACATCAGGCGCCTGAATAGCATCGCGACGGAGGGACTGGCGCCTGACCTCGTAATAGTGGCCGATGTAGAGCCGGAGGTGGGGACAGGGAGAGCCGATGCCGGCGGGGGGAAGAAGCGTGATTCCATCGGGCAGGAGTCGCTGGAATTCCACCGCCGGGTGCGGGACGGGTTCCTGGAGATCGCGCGTTCGGGTGGCGACCGGTACGTGGTCGTGGACGCCGGCAGGCCGCCGGAGCAGGTGACGGCGGATGTCCTCCGGGCGGTGGAACGGGTAGTGGCAGAGAGGGAGAGAGAAGCGCGGTTGAACGCCCCATAAGGGGTGCCTATAATACCGCGTGTTGAGCACCAAATCTGAGCTAAAGCTTGTCTAGCGGCCCCATCCAGATCCGGGATATCGTCGTGCCGGTGAACGGCACGGCGTCCAGCCAGGAGGCGCTGGCCCTAGCGTGCTTCCTGGCGAAGAAGAACAAGGGTCGCGTCTACGCTGTCTACGTGATCGAAGTGGCGCGCACCATGCCACTGGACGCCGAGATGACCGCGGAGGCGCAGCGCGGCGAACAGGTGCTGGCGGAAGCGGAGCGCCTGGCGGAAGACCTGGACTACCGGGAGAGTGTTTTCGGCGAGCTTCTGCAGGCGCGGGATACCGCGCACGCCGTGGTGGATGAGGCGGTGGAGCGCGGGGTAAGCGCGATTGTGCTGGGTGTAAGCTATAACCGCGACCAGTCGCTCGTACAGGACCCGGATATGCAGTATGTGCTCAAGAATGCCCCCTGCCAGGTCATAATCAGCCGTTCGGCGAGCGGGTAATGAGGAAACGATGAAAGTTGTGATAATGGGATGCGGCCGCGTCGGCGCCAGGCTGGCATCCATGCTGGACCAGGAAGGACACGACGTCACCGTGCTGGACACTCAGCCGGACGCGTTCCGGCGCCTGTGGCCCAACTTCGGCGGCAAGCGGGAAGTTGGGAACGGAATCGACCAGGACACCCTGGCCCGGATTGGCGTCGGTGAAGCGGAGGCGTTCATCGCCGTGACGCAAGGGGACAACCGGAACGTAATGGCCACGCAGATAGCCAAGCACATCTTTGGCGTGCCCAGGGCGCTGTGCCGCATCTACGACCCAATCCGTGAGGAGATTTATCGCGGCATGGGACTGGAGACCATCAGTCCTACGGTAGCCGGCGCGCAACTGCTGAAGGACACGCTGGAGCGCAAACAGAGCGCGAGCGCCGGGAGCGAATCCTGATGTACGCGATCGTGGTCGGCGGCGGGAAAGTCGGTTACTACCTGGCGAAAGAATTGCTGGAAGGCAATCACGAGGTGCTGGTCATCGAAAAAGACGGCGCCAAATGTGAACGGATCGCCGGGGAGCTGGGTGACGTCGTCCTCAAGGGCGACGGCTGCGAGGCGGCGACGATGGAGATCGCGGGCTTCGGCAGAGCGGACATGGTTATCGCGGTCACGGGGGATGACGAGGACAACCTGATCTCCTGCCAGGTGGCAAAGACGAAGTTCGATGTTCCGCGCACCATCGCGCGCATCAACAACCCGAAGAACGAATCGATTTTCCGTAAGCTGGGTATCGACACCACGGTCAGCGCAACCGGCGCCATCCTGGCACAGATCGAGCAGGAGTTGCCGGAGCATCCGCTGATGCGGCTGCTGACGTTCAGGGGCGGCGGGCTGGAGATCGTGGAGGTGAAGGTGCCGCCCACGGCGGCAATCGTTGGTCGGCCGGTGCGGGATTTGATGTTGCCGCAGCAGTCCATCATCGTCCTCCTCGTAGACCCCGGCGGGTCGCCGCGGGTCCCCACCAGTGAGACGAAGATCATGGCCGAGGACGAGGTGCTGGCGGTGACGCGGACGGAGAACGAGGACGCGCTGCGGCGGGCGTTGACGGCGCCGGCGCGACAGGAGGGCCCGGGCATCAGCGACCCCGGCTACGGGCCTTCGCAACCCGGCCCGTACGACCCGGCGAGCCGCTGAGATGGGGGCCGGTCACCGGCTAGCCTACCTGGGTCCGGCCGGCACGTTCAGCGAAGAAGCAGCACTGAAGTACGACCCCGGAGCCGACCTGGTGCCCATGGCCACGATTTCGGCCGTCGTCACGGCCATCGACTCGGGAATGGCAGACGAGGGAATCGCGCCCATAGAGAACAGCCTGGAGGGGTCGGTGCCGGAGACGCTGGACCTGCTCGTGCACGGAGCGCGGCCGCTATCGATACGGGACGAGCTGGTGGTGGCGATCAACCACAACCTGCTCGTGAAACCGGGCATGAAGACAGAAGACGTGCACGTTATCTTCGTCCATCCCCAGACGCTTGGCCAGTGCCGCGGCTTCATCGAGCGCTGCTTTCCGAAGGCCGCGGTGGAGGCCGCGCTCTCCAACGCGGCGGCGGTGGAGGAGATGATGGCGCATGAGCAAGCGGCGGCCATCGGCACCGGACGCGCGGCGGAGATCTACGGCGCGGCGGTGCTGGCGAAGGGCATACAGGACCGCAACCCGAATATGACGCGCTTCGTGGTGCTGGCACGGGATGACCACCAGCCAACGGGCGACGACAAGACGTCTGTGGCGCTGACCTTCGCCAAGGAGGACGAACCCGGGCTACTCGTGGGGGCGCTACAGGAGTTTTCAAAGCGGGGCATCAACCTTTCGAAGATCGAATCGCGGCCCAGCAAGGAGAGGCTGGGGACGTACATCTTCCTGATCGACGTGGACGGCCACCGAGCGGACGGGCCGCTGTCGGAAGCGCTGGCGGAGATAGAGGGGCGGTGCTCGTTCTTCCGTGTGTTGGGATCGTATCCGCGGTACAAGGAAAAGGCGCCGTGAGGGCGGCCGCATTCTGCGCATCGGCCCCAGGCCACCGGGGCGGGGCGAGCCCGCGCCCCTACACCGGATAGTAGTCATGCCCGAGATACCGGACCTGGAAGGGTATGTCGCGTATTTCAACTCGCGGCTGCCCGGGCTGACGATCACCGGCACGGAGGCGCCGATCGCCTGGATGGTGCGGGCAGGACGAGAGGAGTTCGAGTCGCGCCTGGAGGGGCACATCATGATGCCTATCAGGCGGCACGGCAAGCTGCTGATCTTCCCGCTGGAGGCAGGCGATTACATCGACAACCTGGTGGTGCACGCGATGCTGGCGGGGCGCTACCAGTACGTACCGCAGGACACGAAGCTGCCGCGTATGTGCGCCTGGGTCCTGCACCTGGACAACGACCACGACCTCCGCTACTTCGACGAGCGGCGGATGGGGAGGACGTACATCGTGCGGGACGGCGAGTTCGGCGATAAGGTGCCGCGCTGGACGGAGATGGGGCCGGACGTGCTTAGCCCGGACCTGACTGAGGAGGAGTTCGTGCGGCGGGTCAGCGCGAACCGGGGAATGATCAAGAACATCATCACGAACGAACGGGTCATCGCCGGCATCGGCAATGCCTACGCGGACGAGGTGCTGTGGGAGGCGCGGTTGCACCCGTTCCGCAAGCGCACGGAGATACCGGCGGAGAAGATCGCCGAGCTGTACCGCAGCATCCGGCGGACGATGGAGTGGGCGATACCAGTTGTGGCGCAGGCGCTGGAGGAGAAGGGACTGCCGGTGAAGATGTACCGCGACCACCTGCGGGTGCACGCGCGGGGGCCGGACGCGGTCTGCCCGCGAGACGGGCACCGGATCTCGTCGATCACTTCAGGGGGGCGGGAGACGAATTTCTGCCGGGGGTGCCAGGAGTGAGCTGGAAATTGGCGATCGGCAATTGGTGATGGGTGAACCGCTGCGAATAGCCTTTATCGGGGCGGGGCGCATCGCGGACCTGCACGCGATGGCGTATGCGAATACGTCGGAGGCGCGGATCTACGGCGTCTGCGACACGGATGCGGAATGGGCGTCGCGGCGGGCGGACGAGTGGGGCGCTGAGCGGACGTTCTCGGACTACCG
>DASSZB010000316.1:0-3292 GCA_035702935.1 Dehalococcoidia bacterium | reverse complement strand
CGCCTACCAGCAGTCGCTGGTCCAGGACCGCCTGATCCGGGACTACCTCAACGCCCGCGGCGTGATCCTCACCGGGCACCACACCAACGGCAACAAGTGGGACGCCGATTTCGGCGTGGCGAGCATGGCCGCCCTCTTCGAGGGCTGGCGCGAGGGGCGCAACCTGATCCGCCTGCCGAGTCAGACGCAGTCCGAACCGGTGCGCCAGCTCATCGAACAGCTCTGCGCCTGGGCGCCGGAGACCAAGGGCCTGACGGACTGCGTCATGGCCCTGTGGTTCGCCGAGATCCGCTGCCGCGAACTGATGATGGACGGCCTTGGCGGCTGGCACGCCGAACGGAACGAGTTCATGTCTCCGCGCGACCTGGAGTCGCGCATGGTCATCGACTTGGAGCACGCCCTGTCCCAGGGCGCTGTGACGACCTGGGACGGATCACTGAACGCCGGCTGGGGCCGGCTGAACTGAGGGGACGAGATGGAACAGAAGCCCAGCGTGGGCCGCATCGTGCACTACGTCAGCTACGGCACCCCGGGCGGCGAGTACACCCAGGAGTGCCGGGCCGCCATCATCACCGACCTGGCACAGCCCGACGAGGACAGCAGCGTCGTTGGCCTCGCCGTCCTGAACCCGACCGGCGTGTTCTTCAACCGGGCCGCCTACGACGAGTGGGACGGCACGAACACCGTGCCCGGCGCCGAGCCGCAGGGCGGCTCCTGGCACTGGCCGGAGCGCGCGTAATGATCAAAGGGATCGACTGTGCCTCCTACCAGAGCACCGCCTACAGCACTTCCGGCCTCGCCTTCGTTTTCGTGAAGGCGACTGAGGGCACGACCTACTTCAACCCGAAGTACGCGGACCAGGTGGCGCACGGCCGTGCGTCCGGCCTGACGGTCGGCCACTACCTCTTCCAGCGCCCCGGGGGCGTGAAGGCGCAGGCGGACTACTTCGCCGCCCACGCGGCCGTGAAGCCCGGCGACATGGTCGCCGTGGACTGGGAGGACAGTGACGTCACCTGCGCCGCCAAGGACTCGCTGATCAAGGCGCTCCAGGCGAAGTACCCGAAGAGTCGCGTGGTGCTGTACTGCAACCTCAACTTCTGGTTGCACCGCGACACCACCTCGTTCTGCGGCGACGGCCTCTGGATCGCCGACCCGAATTCACCCGCCGGCCATCCGAACATCAAGCACCCCTGGACCTTCCACCAGTACGGCATCTCCGGCGCCGACCTCGATGTGGCGAACTTCGCCACCAAGGCCGCTCTCAACGCCTGGGCGGACAAGGGCGTCGTCACGCCCCCGAAGACCACCATCACCCCGAAGGAGCCCATCGTGGCCACCCAGATCGTGGACATCCCCCAGACCGGCGACATCGGCACCGTGGACGAGAACACGCCCTCCGGGCGCAAGGAGTACGGCGCCGGTTACTACTTCGCTCACCTGCTGGACGAGAGCCGCAAGACCAACGCCCTGCTCCAGCAAGTAGTGGACGCGCTGAAGAGCGCGTAGTTACGAGACGGTGTCGTATCGTATTAGTGCAAGGAGGTGCACATGGCGCTGACCCCGGTTCAGGCTCCGGCGATCGACGTTGACTCGATCGCCAAGACGGTTGCCGCCGTGCGCGCCGATCATGCCGAGCGCGACGCGCGGCATCAGACGGTGCACGACGTGCGGGCCAACAACATCGACTCCGTCCAGCCCGGCTCGCTGCCGGACGCGTGGCCCAAGCCGATTGTCGCCAACGCGATTGACACCGCTGCCCGCCAGCTGGCGGAGAACCTGGCCCCGCTGCCCTCGATCAACTGCGCCACGGGCGTGACGACTTCGGACCGCGCCAAGAAGTTCGTCGCCAAGAAGACCAAGGTCGCGTACTCGTACGTCATCGAGTCCGCACTGAAGCCGAAGATGGCGCAGGCGTGTGACTGGTACCTGACGTACGGCAGCCTGCCCATCCTGATCGAGCCGGACTTCAAAGCCGGCGCTCCGCGCATCTGCTTCGACAACCCGAAGGGCGCCTACGTCCAGCGTGACCGCTGGGGAAAGGTCGTCGTCTACTTCCGTGTCTTCCGCAAGAAGGCGCGCGAGTTGGCCGCGCTCTACCCGGATCTGCGCGACCGCATCTACGGGCGTGACTTCATGAACCGCGACGGCTGCGGCGATGACGCCTTGCTGGAGGTCGTGAAGTACAAGGACGCGGACACGCAGCTCCTGTTCATGCCGGAGCGCAAGAACCTCGTCCTGATGTCCGCGCCGAACCCCTTCGGCAAGGTCGCCGTGGCCATCGCCACGAAGCCGTCCTTTGATGACCAGGACCGCGGCCAGTTCGATGACGTGATCTATCCCCAGTTGGCGAAGCAGCGCATGGCAATGCTCGCACTGGAGGCGACGAACCAGACCGTGCGAGCGCCGCTCGCCGTGCCGAACGACGTGCAGAAGATCAGCTTCGGCGACAACGCCGTCATCCGGACGAACAACCCGCGCGACATCGTCCGCGTGGGCCAGGACGCGCCCGTGGCCGCGTTCCAGCAGCAGGAGCTGCTGGACCAGGAAGTCATGCGCGGGACGCGCACGCCAGCGTCTGCGACCGGCGATGTCCAGGCGAGCATCATCACCGGACAGGGCGTCAACGCCCTGAACGGTGGCTATGACATCCAGATCGCCACCGGCCAAGCCGTCATCGGTCAGGCCCTCGAAGAGGCGCTGAGCCTGTGCTTCGAGATGGACGAGAAGTTCTGGCCGTCGGCCAAGAAGACTGTCTCCGGCGTGATCAACGGCACGCCGTTCCAGGAGTCGTACACCCCAGGCAAGGACATCCACGGTGACTACCGCGTGTCCGTCACGTACGGCTTTGCCTCGGGGATGAACCCGAACCAGGCCCTGGTCTTCCTGCTCCAGCTCCGCGGGGACCAGTTGGTCCCTCGGGACTTCGTGCAGCGTCAACTGCCGATGGACATCGACGTGACTGCGCTTCAGGCGCAGATCGACAATGAGCAGATCACCGATGCCTTGAAGCAGGGCATCTTTGGCGAGCTGTCCAGCATCGGCATCATGGCCCAACAGGGCATGGACCCGACGCAGATCCTGCGGAACGCAGCGCAGATGATCGCCCTTCGAGAGAAGGGCATCCCCGTTGATCAGGCGATTCTCCAGACCTTCGAAGCTCCTCCGGCCCCCTCTCAGGCCGGAGGCCAGAGTGCCCCGGGTGCCGCCCCTGGCGGCCAGGAAGGGCCCGGGGCACTCCAGGGCCAGAACCCCGGAACGGGCTCGCCGTTCGGCGTCGCGGCCGGACAGGCCC
>DASSZB010000292.1:0-5106 GCA_035702935.1 Dehalococcoidia bacterium | reverse complement strand
GGTTGCCCACCGTGCTCACCAGCGGACAGGACTCGTTCGTGGCCTTGTCGTCGCTGATCGATACCGGGCCCGGCAGCGAGACGTTCCCGCTGTTCGTCACCAGGTAGCTGTAGCTGATGACGTCGCCCACGGAGTCGTACGGGGCACCGGAGCTGATCGTCTTGTTGATCGTCAGCGCCGGGTTCAGTTTCGTGTCGTTGAAGGTGCAGGTTGTCGTAGCGCCCTGCGCCACGTCGATATTAGAAATGGTTTCCCCGCTCTTAGTCCCCGTGGAGCCACCGCCCGCCAGGGTGCAGCTGGCGCTGTCCAGCCGCCAGCCGGCAGGGAGAACCTCTCGCAGCGAGTGATTGATGTCGCTGCGGACAGGGATGGCGCTGCTGGTCTCGCTGCCTGTAGCAGTGAAGAGTGGGGTTGTCTCGGAGTCAAGTACAAACGGGAATTGCGTCGTGTCGTCCGGGCTCGCCACCTTGACAATGACCAGGAACCCGTCTCGTGGAACGAGAACGCAGTCGGAAGGGTCAGAGTTTGGCTCCTGTGACGGATACGAGCAAACGTTCAGGAGTTGTGCGCTTGCCGCACCAACGTCCGAGAGGTTAATCGTGCACGTAGCCTTGGTGTCCCGCGGGTAACTGTCCCCCACACTGAAGGGGTCGTCGGTTGTGTTTGCGACATTACAAGATGACGTGAAGGTCGAGACCAGCGCAGGATTCGTACACCGGTCGGCGCGAGCGTCACCGCATGTATACAGCCGCGTATCAACCTCAGTCTGGCCGTTGTCCCAGACCTCGCAGAGCGAGAAGTTCGCGAACCCGTCGCCGTCCGAGTCGAACAAGGAACAAGCGTCCGCGGTGTTGTTACCGGACAGGCTGACCACGTCCCAGTTCCAGGTGACCGCAAGACCACCGCTGATCGTATCGACGCTCAGGCGGGTGAGGTCCTTCTGCCCGGGCACATCGTTTGGGCCGTTCTCATCTGTGGCTGTGAAAAGCGCGGCTACACTTTCTCGTGGGCCGGGAATCGCTATGAATAGGAGCGCCAAGAACGCCACGGCTAAGATCACCGAGGCGTGGACGGCGCGATTGGCTAGGCTGGCAAACCTCGTGGACATGGGTCCCCCTCCTTGGGAAAAACTTTGAACGGGCTAAAGAAAAAGCCGGGCTCCGGACCGCAATGGCGGCGGAGTCCCGGTTCAGTTCCCTGGTCGGGAAAATGGATCAAGGAAAGATGAGAAACTGAGTGATCGCCACCCGCGCGGACACCCATACGCGGCACCCTCCCCTAGGCCCTCGCAGCCGGCTAGTCCCGTAACAAGCGGCGCAGTCTGCTCACGCGGCCGGATCGTGGTGGAGATCTGCGGGATGGTCTTCGCCCGTATCCCGCTGAGCCGATACCGTACCTTCCAGGAGCGTACAAAATGGGCGCAACAAAAGCATTAGTACTTTCGTACCGGAGCGTGGGGGCCGGATGGCACGGTTTTTCACGTGCCGGTTGGGCGGCAGGCGTCAGCCCGCGCCACCCGGGTCATTTCCGGCTGCCCGCCGTGTCATCTTTTCCATCGTCGGATATGTCCATAGCAGCCGAAAGGAGTAGTTAGTTAGGAAATGGCAGGGCCGTCTCGCTGGGCCACGGCGCGGCGCAAGCGCACGTGAATGGGGCAGCATTTCCGTAGTTTCCAGATGCGGGCGCTTGCTTCCGCCTGACCGCGCGCTCTCGTTAGCTGTCCATCCGGAATACGAGTGATATCTTGAACGCTGGCCGCGCCGGGTCGTTCGTCTCCAGCTCGGCGATCATCTTGTCCTCCATAGCGGCCATGCCCTCCGGCACCTTCAGGAAGAAGACAAGTTCGCCGCCTTCGCCGGGGGAAACCGACACCGGCCTTACCTCGAAGCCCTCAACGCCGCAGCCGCAGTCCCCATCCGGCGCCGGCCTCACCTTGACGATCGAAACCTCCAACGCACCGACACCAGTGTTCCGGAACGGGATCGTCCTTTCAACCACTTTGGTCGCAGGGACATCGCCCAGGTCGAAGGACCGCCCCTCCATCTGAAGCCGGGCGCCCACCGGGACCTCTGACTTCGGCGACCCGTGCGTAGTGAACTGGAGCCCGACCACGGTCATGACCACAACAAACGCTGCGAGCCCAGCGCCAAATATCAGCCACCTCATGTCTATGTCCCTTCGGCCTCGCGCACAGGCTAAAGCTTCCTCGCTCATCCCGGCGGGCTGTCCCAGGCCAGCTCCGCCGTCCCGTCATCAAGTTCGATGATGAGCCTGACGGGCCCCGCGGACTCATCCCGCTCGAAGACGAGCACGCCCGCACGGTGGTGCGCGTCGTCGCTGGAGGCCACCCAGGCCTCGGGCTCGACGGTGCCTACGGACGTCTCCAGCCGGCTTGAACTTTCTATATCAATTGTCCCGAGGTCGCCCGAGTGCGTGTCCAGCTTCACTTCGACGAGCAGAAACTCGTCCAGCGAATAGGCGTCGAGACCCTCGCCGATATCGCCGTCGGCGGTCAGCCATGTGGCCTCAACTTCGATGCCGCCGACGCTTTCCGAACGCGAGGCGTCCTCAGTCTCCGGGCTGCCTGTCGCCGCCTCGTCGTCGTCGGACGAGCAGGCGAGCGCCAGGAGGCCCGTAGTGATGAGCGCAACGATCAGTGCACCGCGGAACAATGCTCCTCCTTCGTACCAGAGCGGCTTTCGCGGAACACAAGCCGCAGCATGAACAGCACACCCACGACGTTCACTGCGATTCCGGCGGCCATCAGCGGAACGCGGTAATCGCCGAGGAAAATCGCCACTCCCGATAGACCGAGCACTGGCAGCGCGTCCGAGACGTGGTGCGCGCAGCAGGCCAGCATCGCCGCCGTCGATGTCCCTGTGCCCGCCGCCGTCCCCGCTGTCGCACACGCCCGCGACCGCAAGCTCAGCAGACGCCGCAGGTACACGAACAGCCCGGCCTGCAGGCCGAATCCTGCCGCAATCGGGGCGACGTAGTAGCGGTCATCCCACAGCAAATCTCGCGCGTGCCCGTAGTCCTGCGCCCAGGTGACCAGGCCCAGGTACAGCCCGATCAGCGCCAGCCCGGCGAAAATACCGGCGGTGAGGGGCAAGGCGATGGACAGCGGGTCTCGGCGCCGGAGCGATTCGACGGGTTGGACGATCCCGACCATCACGACGCTTGCCGCTCGATGGCTTCCTTCACGTGGTCGTAGATCTCGTCCACTTCCACGTACATCGGCTTGCCGTGGCCAAACCAATCGTATCGCCACGAGGTCATCCCGCCCTTCAGCACCAGCACAAACGTGTGCCCGGGCTTTACCCCCGGATGCATGCTGGCGTCCATCGCCTCATACATCTCGGACACCGACTTGTCGGCATCGGAGGCAACGGTGCTGACAACACCGCGCTGTTCTGCCTCGGCCTTCAGCTCCGGCAGCGGGTCAACCATTATGCTCACAAGCTCCACGTCCAGTGCCTCGAATTCCTCCCAGTTGTCCTCCAGATCAACGATCTGGTCCCAGCAGGCTCCTCACCCCATTCCCTCGTTGAAGTAAAGGAGCACGTTATGCCGTCCCAGGTGCTGCTCCAGCGTCACTTCTTCTCCTCCGGTTGTAGGGAGGGTGAAATGAGAGGCATAACGCATGTTGAACTGCGGCTCATCTCCTCCTTGCATAACCAGGTAGGCGGTGCCCAGGCCGATCAGCAATACCGTTACCGCGCCGAGCGCCGCGCGCCGAACAACCCTGGGTTTCCGCCACCACGGCCGTTGCGCTTTCTTCTTTCGTTTCACTTTCACACCTCCTTCGCTGACCAAGTCAGTGGGAAGGCCCGCCCATTTCTTTTGACTCACTGTTTTCCTGTCCAGAGAGGCGCAGTATCTACTGCCCAGTCCTCCTTACGGCGGTATTTGCACGAACCGTCAACTTCGCCGTCATGTCGGTGTGAATGCTGCACCGGTACTCGAACGTCCCGGGCTCCTCGAACCGCAGGCTGGCGCGCTGGCCTTGCTTCAGTCTCGTCGTCGACCATGCCTGGCTTGACTCCGTGGCATCGTGAGGAGCGCTGTCGCGGTTCACCCAGGTGATTGTGACCCCTGCCGGCACGGTCAAATCCCGGGGCACGAAGTCGAAACCATTTATTTCCACGGTGACGCGGTCAGATGACGCTACTACCGGGTTCTGCGGCAGGCTGGACGCGGAGCCCATCATCCCGCCGTGGTGGCTCCTAATACAGGCCGTGGCGGGAGCCGACACGAGCAGCAGCCCCAGCAACGCCAGACCGGCGAAGATCTGCCCTGTCCGCTTCTTACTCAGCCCCATTCATAGCATTCCTGGCCCGCCCCCTGGAAACCCGTGTCTTTAATTCGCATCTACGTTACGATTAGCGTTCCCGTCATACCGGCCTGTGCATGTCCAGTTACTGTGCAGAGGAATTCGTATTCGCCTGCTTCCGTCGGTGTGAACTCGATGACACCGTCCGACCCTGACTCCAGGGCAATGTGCAGGTCGTACTCATCAGCGGAGCCCATGCCCATGTGGCCACCGTCCGCCTCCCCTTCGTGGCTCACGTCCGCCACGGGGATCTCCATGACGCTGAAGTCGTGGATGGAGGCCGCCTCGCTGTTATCGATTACCAGGCGGACGGGATCCCCGGCTTCGAGCTGGATCTCGGCCGGTTCGAAGCGGATCTGGTCCGTCATGCGCAGGTGAATCTCGCGCACGCCGGCATCCTGACCTCCACCGGCGTCGTCGTCTCCGCCACCACCACACGCCAGCGCTATCAAAGCGACTGCCGCGATGGCCACAACCATGAGGGTTTTCGCAAACCGCATCCCTTGGACTCCTTCTGTTAAGAACTGGATTAATGATTTCCGTTTAGACTGGCACCCTGGCATGGATCACTTTGATGACTCCGAAGGCGCGCGACTCCACCTCGTCTATCTGCATGCCCGCCCGCGATACGTTGCCCACAGTGTCCCGGTTGATGTTCGCACCCATCATCCGGACGACCAGGGGGTTCAGCCGGTCCATCACCCAGCCGGCGACGGCCCAGCCTGAGCGGACGTGCTCAAGCAGGTCGACCCGCCCGCTACCGGGCTTGACGA
>DASSZB010000145.1:0-6990 GCA_035702935.1 Dehalococcoidia bacterium | reverse complement strand
AAGTTCGAACACCAACGTGGCTTGGGGCCGTAGTTTCAGCGTTGAGGGCGACTGCCCGTATATGGACATCGAGTTCAGGAGATACGGCGACAACGCTTACTACGGGATCATTCGGCACCAGCATACAGAAGGGCCTCCCGGTACCGCCTACTACACGTGGGTGGCCGGGCCAGGTGTGCAGTACGACTACCTGATGGGGAGCTTCGTACATCACTGGGACGACGCATGCTCTAGCTACAACCATGTGATGCAGTGGTACACGCTTGGATTGGCGGGGAACATTCTAAGCAAGAACGGCGGTGTCCCGAATGAGAGCGGGTGTTATCGCTGCAATCAGGCCTACGCAAGTCCTTGGAGTCCCGTCGAGTACATTTTCGGCTTTGTCTACTGACCTTGGGGAAGGAGGCGAAGGCCGCGCCTCAGTTCATGACGGCGAAGCCGTACCAGCGGGCGGCGCGGACCGACTCCACGCGCGGGGTCATCTCCTGGATGACCTCGCTGAGGAGATCGATCTCTTTCGCGAGGCGGTTGTGGGCGGATAGCTCTTCCAGCAGCTCCTGCTTGGTCCAGAAGTCGATCGCCAGGCGGGAGGCGATGTAGTCCGCCAGCCGGTCCGGCTCCGAGGGCATCTCGACGCTGCGCGCCCACTGGTTGGACATCGCCAGGTACAGGCGCAGGTACTCCGCGAAGAGGGAGCCAGCCGTGTCCGCCAGCTCGCGCGTCTCCTCGTCGTCCTCGGCGACGGTGTCCACCAGTTCGACCTCGCCCACGAGGTACGGCTGGTCCTCGCTGGTGCTGTTCACGCGGAAGCGCTTGCCGCCCAGGCACATGAGGTTCATCTTGCCCTCTTCCAGGTGCTGGACGGAGGTGACGTAGGCCGTGGTGCCCATGTCGAATGCCTCGGCGGGCCCTCCCGCCTCTTCGCCGGAGCGGATGAGCACGACGCCGAAGGGCCGCTGCTCCCCGACGCACATATTGATCATCTCCTTGTACCGCTCCTCGAAGATGTGCAGGGGTATGGTGGCGCCGGGAAAGAGCACTGTCTGCAGCGGGAACAGCGGGAGTTCCATGGCTTCACTCGCTTTGAGCGGGCCCGGCGTTCTCGCCCAGGATCCAGCGCGCGCGCTTTTCATCGCGGGCCTGGACGTACACCTCTAGGCTGCCGGGGAATGGAGAAACCCCGAACGTGGCCAGGGCGTCATTGCTCTTGACGAAGACGCCAATGCCCTCTGCCTCCAGGACGTCCTTCCAGATGGTGGCCTCCACCTGGTCGTGGGCAACGGCGAGGAGGACGAGGCGGTCGGTCCTTGATTCCACGTGCAGATTGTAGCAAGGAGCAATGAACAAGGAACCTGGAACCGGGAACTGGGAACTTTGGAACTGGGAGGAATGAGGCAGCGCTCTCTGGGGTATATTGGGGCGCGATGGATGCGGAACGAATCCTCGAACGGCTGCGGGGGATGGCCAATCCGGCGAACGTCGCGGGCATGGCGCGATACGGGATCAGCTCCCAGAACACGCTGGGGATCGGCGTGCCGTCGTTGCGGGCAGTGGCGAAGGATGTCCTTCAGGCAGTGCCCGGGAAGGCTGAGCGTCATGGGCTGGCGGCGAAGCTGTGGCAGTCAGGCGTGCACGAGGCGCGGGGCCTGGCGACGATGATCGAGGTGCCGGCCCTGGTGACACCGGAACAGATGGACGCCTGGGTGGCGGATGTGGACTCCTGGGATACCGGGGACGGGCTGTGTATGGGCCTGTTCGACCGCACGCCGTACGCCGCAGGGAAGGCGCAGGAATGGGCGCATCGCCGGGAGGAGTATGTGCGGCGGGCGGGGTTCGCGCTGATGGCGGCGCTGGCATTCAAGAGGCACGCGCTGCGAGACGAGGAGTACGAGCCGTTCTTCGCGTTGATGAAGCGGTACGCAACAGACGATCGCAACTTCGTGAAGAAGGCCGTCAATTGGGCTCTGCGACAGATCGGCAAGCGCAACGAGCGGCTGCTGTCGAGGGCGATCAATGTCGCGCGGGAGATAGAGGCGATGGATTCGCGGTCGGCGCGCTGGATCGCAAAAGACGCGCTGCGGGAGCTGGAACGGAAGGGGTAGGCGAACGTTTGGTAGAGACGCCCCAGCGGTGCGTGTTGGGGGTGCCGATTGCGTATGAGAGAGCGTGCCCGGAAGCCGTTCGGTAGACGAATCCAGCGGGGCGTCTCTACGACAGGGGGCGACCGGCCGGTAGCCCCTACGCGGGGGCGACGGCGACGATGGTTGTAGGGGTGTCCCCTTCGAAGAGGGAGGAGACTGCGCCACCGTTGTAATAGAGCGGGAGGAACAGCATCTTCGGCTGAACGGCGTCGGTGAGGGCGGCCCTGGCGGCGACCTCTCCGCGGGCGTTCTTTAGCGTCACCATGTCGCCATCGGCGATGCCGAGGGCGGCGGCATCGGCAGGGTTGATCTTGACCGAGTCTTCGCGATGGAGTTGGTCTGCCTCCGGGTCGTGCAGGGCGGCTGCCTCGTAGCTCGTGTAGAGGCTCCTGGTGGCGCGCAGGACGAAGCCGTCGCCGCGGGCGGACGGCGGGGTGGCGGGGACCGGCTGGTGGACGGCCTTCGTCGGGCCGAGGCCGTCGATCTTTTGCTGGGCACCGGGGTCCATCTCGCGGTAAGTGGCGCCGGCGTAGAGCGGGACAACCTGCGATATCTCATCCATGATCTCGGCGACGGACTGGTAGTTGATGCGGATCTCTCCCGGCCGTATGCGCTCTGACAGGCGGGCGCCCCGCTCGCTGAGGATGCGCCAGCCCTGGCGGGAGTCCCCATGCGCGGCCGCCTGGTTCATGCGCAGGACGCGGCGGTCCGCGCTGGTGGTGGTGCCGTCTTTGGACCAGGCGCCTGTGTCCGGGAGGACTGCGTGTGCCAGGTTCGCGGTGTCGGTGGGAAGCGAGTCGATAACGGCCAGGAAATCGAGAGAGCCGAGCCATTTCCGCGTCCGGGCGCGGTCCGGCGCCAGCATCAGGGGGTTGTCATTAAGCACGACGAGGGCCTTGATGTTGCCATTAGCACGCATCTGCTCGAAGGTGAGGGCGCCCGCGGAGGGCAGCTGCGCTCCCCAGAGGCGCTGCATGTCTGTGCGCGAGGACTCGTCCGCCGCGGAGCGGTAACCGGGCAGGAGGTCCGCAGTCGCGCCCATGTCTCGCATACCGACAGCGTTGGCTTCCTGTGGCAGGATGAACAGCGCGGCGGCAGCCTCTTCACCGGCGGTGGCGATGGCGATGTTGGCGAGGGCGGCCACGAGGGCGCCCGCATCAGCGGCGCCGTAGTGGGGAACAGCGAAGACGAAAGAGAGCGGACCATCTCCGGTGGCAAGAATTTCCTTCGCCTTCGCCAGCGGCTCCACCAGTGCGGCGGGCACGAGAGGCTTGCCGTCAGAGGAGATGCCTTTCGCGTGCTCGACAGATGATGCCAGTGCGGCAACGATTGTCTCCTCGTCCCCGGCCATCGGGCGGATCCAGAGCTCGGCGAAATCGTTCAGTTCGTTCCAGAGCGAGCTGATGACAATGACCCTGGCCTTGCCGCGGACGACGGCGTCTTTGATGCGAAGGGCGGCCACGTTGTGGCTGGACTCGAGGTCGTCGGCAACCACCAGGATGGTCCTGGACGCCGCCAGCCGCGTCATGTCGGCCGGCAGCACCTCGCTGCCGAATGCGGCGCGCAGGCTCTCCGCCACCGCCCGCGCCATCGGCGCTGCGCTGGAGTCCACGTTGTTGGTGCCGACGACGGCGCGGGCGATCTTGCCCAGAAGGTAGTTCTCTTCGTTCGTCGCCATTGGCGATCCCAGGAAGCCGATCGCCCCGGCCCCGTGCTCCTCGCGCACCTGGGCGATGCGGGCGGCCGTGAACTCGAGCGCCTCGTCCCAGGAGGCTGCGTCTTGCCCGCCGCCCGGACGGGCGCCCGTCTGGGCGTTCCGCTTAATCAGAGGCGTCTGGATGCGGCGGTTGCCCTTGACAGCGTCGTAGTGGAAGCGGCCGCGCACGCAGAGCTGGTCCTTGCTGACGGGGTTGGCCAGGGCGTCCGGGCGGACGATGACGCCGCGGCCCTTCTTCGTGCCAAGGAAGATGGAGCAGCCCACGGAGCACTGCGTGCAGGTCGTCGGCGTCCAGCGCTCGGTCTGGGTGGCGCTCCACTTGTTCGGGTGCTCCATGAGCGTCGCGGTGGGGCAGACGTCGATGCAGGCGCCGCAGAAGTCGCAGTTAGATTCGTGCACCGGGCCGCCGGCGCCGAAGGCGATGCGCGTGCGCTCGCCGCGGCCGGCCAGCGTGATGGCGCCGGTGTGGCGGATCTCGTCGCAGGCACGGACGCAGCGGGTGCAAATGATGCACATCTGCGGGTCGAATTCCAGGAAGGGATTGGCCTGGTCGGGCTCCGGCTGCATCATCGTGTAATACGTGCGGGTGTCGCCGTCCCAGGGCTCGTAGCCGGCCATCTGGAGCATCTCGCAGGTCGTCTGGAGCTCGCAGCGGTAGTTCTTGGAGCAGGTGAGGCAGCGGTGCGTGACGGTGTCGTCTCGTAGGCAGGTGTCACCCGGCTTGCACTTGACCACGCGGTGGCAGGTGAGGCAGCGGTCCGAGTGGTAGGACATGATGAGGGAGAGCACGGCGCGTCGGGTTTCGAAGACGTCCTTGGTGTCGGTGCGGACGATCATGCCGTCGGCGCACTTCGCCGTGCAGGAGAGCTGGAGACCGCGGGCGCCCTCAATCTCCACCAGGCAGGTGCGGCAGCCCGCGTAAGGAGGCAGGCCGTCGATGTAGCAGAGGTTGGAGATAAAGATGCCCTGGTTCTTGATCACCTCGACGAGGGGCGCCCCCTCGGGGACTTCCAGGTCGACGCCGTTGAGGGTGATCTTCGCCATGCTACCTGGCCCGGTCCCGTTCCACGGGTTTGCCAAGGTGCAGCGGGATCTCGTCCCCCACCGGCGCCTTTTTGCCGTTGGGGTACGTAAAGTCGTGGGTCTGGAGGTGCTTCTGGGCCATGCCGGTCAGCGCGTGCTTGTCGCGGTAAAGCTCGTTGAAGTTGTAGACGGCGTCATCAAGGGGGCCGCCCGCCTGGATGGCTTCGTAGGGGCAGGCCTCGACGCAGAGACCGCAGTACATGCAGAGGCGGAAGTCGATCTCGTAGCGGTCGATGTTAAGCGCGCCGTCCTCGCGGGGGGTGGTCTGCACGAGGATGCAGCCGTCGGGACAGGCCTGGGCGCAGGTGGAGCAGCCGGTGCAGCGCTCCTCGAACCAGAGGAGGTTGGTGCGGGCGTTGACGGGGATGGGGCGGATCTCTTCGGGGTACTGGGTCGTGAACGGACGGCGCGCGAGGTAACGCAGCGTTACCGAGAGGCCCTTGAGGATTCCTGTTCCGAACAAGCGCGCTTCCTATCCGTCGTAGCGCGAGGCCCAGCCCCGCGTGCCCGGTCGGGCATTTCCCACGGCAAATTCTAAAGTGAGGGGTTCGTTTATATCAAGGAGTTGTGAAGGGAATCACGAGGATGTCGTTGGCTGACGAAACAGTGGGGGCGCAAGACCTTGCGCCCCCACGGAGTCAGTGTGGTCGGCGACGTTACGCCGGGACGACGTACTCGCCGCCGGCGGCCTGGTTGGATGAGGCGCGCTTCGTGGCGACGTTCTTGGCCTTCCAGAAGGCCTCGGCGAACTGATTGACGAGGTCGAGGAGCTGGTTAGCGGACGCCATGTCGACGGCCTGGCGGGCCTTGGAGGCGGTCTTCATGATGCTGTTTACCAGGTCGAACAGGCCCTCCGGGGTGTTGTCTGGCTTGAAGAAGTCGCCGACTATGATGCGGACTTCGTGCTTGACCAGTTCGGCGTGGTGCTCCTTCGTCGCGGTGTAGCGGGAGACCGCGTGAATGAACTTCTGCCGGTCTTCCTTGGACGGCATGGAACCGCCCGTGGACGGGTCCTCCATCGCCTCGATAAGCTGGTTCATGCGGATGACTGTGAGGGCGGCGACCTGTGCCAGGTGAGGGTCGTAGATGCCGCAGGGGATGTCGCAGTGAGCGGACGCCTCTTCGGCGGGGAGCAAACGGTTGACCAGGGCGAATGCGTGACGAATGAGCATGCGAGACCTCCTTCTTGATGAACCCTTCGCAATGGACCGAATGGGTGATGCCGGGGCTTACAATCTACTATAACGGTTCCATGAACAGAAAGACCGCGCGTCAACTCCTGAGAGCTCTGTCACGTGTGCCATTGGTCTATCCGGCGCTGGCCTTTATCGCCGCGCGACGCGTTGCCGTCCGCGGGTGGAGCATGTCGCCGGTGCTGCGGGACGGCGATCGCGTCCTGTGCGACCGCCTTGCCTACGTCAGGGGGCGCCCCAAGCGCGGTGACGTCGTGCTTGCCGTGCACCCGGCGAGGCCGGGCATGCGCATAATCAAGCGGGTTGTGGCCCTCGCCGGTGACGTCGTAACAATCGAAGGAAACCGCTGTTGGGTCAACGGTGAGCGCATCGGGCACCTTCCGGGTGAGCCCCGGGGGAACGCCACTTCGGGGCGAACGCTGGAGCGAGGCGAGTACTTTCTGGCAGGCGATGACCTGGATTTCAGCACGGACAGCCGGGACCTGGGGCCGGTGCGGCGCCGGGATATCCTGGCGCAGGCGTGGATGGTCTACTGGCCGCCGGACCGCGTGGGGCGGTTGCAAGGGCCCCTGCCGTCGTAGCTGCAGACCTTCAGGTCTGCCAGGGCAGGTGTCTCGAGACCTGCGGCTAAGCGGTGGGGGCGCGGAGCAGGCGCCGGACCCGGCGGCGGAATTCATTCGGGTCGAGGCGAGGGGCGTGGGTGACGGCGAGCTGGTGCATCCAGAAGTTCGGTAGTTCACCCAGGGCCCTGTCGCGGCCGTAGGCCAGGTAGACGTCCCACGCGAATCCGTGGCCGCCCGGGGCGCCGATCGACTCGGCGGAGGTGATGCCGAGCGCCCGGCCCATCCGCGAGGCC
>DASSZB010000090.1:0-7211 GCA_035702935.1 Dehalococcoidia bacterium | reverse complement strand
GGGAGGGCATGGACCATCGCCAGATACTGGTAGACGTGACTGTGCCCTAGAGCAGGCAGATTCTCGGAGGATTTCGCCGCCGAGCACGTCCCGCAAAAAAAGAGGCGGGGCGCGGCTCCACCTCCGCGCCCCGCAAGGACGACGACGTTCCTACTATCCCGTTGCCGCTACACTGGAACGCTTCGTCCGACGTGTTGTTGGCAGGTTTAGGTTACGGTCCCTTCCCTGGACCGGCGGGCGCCAGCCGGTGATTCACCATAATACGACACCTCAACCGAGTTCGGAATACATTGCATGGTTAATTTATCGAGGAGTTGCAGCATCCGCACTGATATCGTCTCCGTCTTCGTCATCCTCGTCTCCCGGATCCGACGAAGCCACGTCTCCGGACAGTTCCGCCTCGCCCGAAGGCTGGGCGGCGGAGGCTATGCCGTCGTCAAAGCTCTCGCCTTCCTCTTCGTTTACGTACACGTCATCCTGGGAAGATTCGCCGGCGTCATCAATGGCAGGCTCGCCTGAGGTGGTAACGGCGTCGTCGGAGACGGTCTCGCTGGCCACGCTCTCGCCCGCGTCACCGGCTGAGACAGGGGTGGCCTGGCTGTCCGTGACGTCCAGGTTCGCTTCGATAGTATCTGAGCGTTCCATCGCCGCGTCGTTGCTGCGGTTGACACCGACCGAACTCCAGATGTCCGGGCCTCCGACCGCGACGGATGCTCCGGTAGCAGCCCCCGTCAGGACGAGGACGCCGGCCAGGGCAGCGGGCAGTTTCACGATCGAGCTCATCAGGGAAACCGGGGAGCCGTGGTGACGGCCCATACCACTGGTAAAAAGGGCGGAGAACATGCGCTCCCGTCCGGCCGCCACGTGGGAGGGGTCCGGATCGGAGGGCCTGACGCTTCCCAGGCGGTCCCAGGTATCGAGGTGATCGCGCAGCTCAGCGGCCTGCGAAGGCGCCGCCTCGGTCTCGCCGGAGGTCTCACCTCTGTCCATTTCTTGCAGGATCTGTGCCAGGAGGGCTTCTGTGCGCCGGTTCATTCTCAACCTTTCACGAGTCTCCGCACTATGGATATCGTGATATGAGCGGTGTTTTCGTCGGTAACCGGGAATTTATTCCAGCTTGCTCCTCAAGGATGCCACTGCGCGCGCCTGCAGGGAGTAGACCGCGGCGGGCTGCTTGCCCATTAATTGCGCGATCTCCGGGGTGCTGAGCCCAACGTAGAACCGAAGCACCAGCGCCTCGCGCTGCTTTTCGGGGAGGTTCTGGATGGCCGCTCGCAGGTCCAGGTCTTCGACCATCCCCGCGGGGTCGCCGTTGGGATGAGAACCGTTTCCCGTAGGCAGGAATTCACTGGTACCCCGGTTGCGGCTTCCCTCGCGGATGTTCTTGCGGCGGTATTCGCCGACCAGGTTGTGGGCTATCCGGTAGAGCCAGGCCAGGATCGGCCGTCCTCGATACGTGTACGACCGGATGCCGCCAATCGCCGCCACGAAGACGTTGGCGGCAACGTCGGCCGCCGCCGAGTCATCGAAGATGCGGGCGTGGACGTAGCGGTATACAGGAGGGAAATTGGTCTGGTAGATGGCCGCCCAGGCGCCTTCGTGTCCGTCTTTTGCGCCGGCGATTAACCTCTCCTCATCCGCAACGCCGACGCCGCATGAGGCTGTGTCTATCCCCAGAGCTTGAAATATAGCCGTACGCTACCCCCCGCGGTGAAGCTTCCCCCTGGCCGATGTCGCCTATCCTACCCCGCGGATCAGCTTTTCGTCGACGCCCCAGGTTTCGATTTCATATATTTTTTGGAAATGGCTTGCCGGCGAGGGCCGCTTGACCCACCGGGCGTCCAGCGGTCACGCTTAATCCCGATGCCTGTCCTCAGCGATCGCACCATCAAGGAGATGATTGCCGCCGGGCGCCTCGGTATCGAGCCGCTGGACTCGGAGGCTGTGCAACCCGCCTCCGTAGACCTCCGCCTGGACCGCGCCTTTCGCATCTTTCGGTCCAGCGCGCGGCCGTTCGTGGACGTGCGGGAACCTGTGGATGACATCACGGAACTCGTGGAGATCGCCGACGACGAGCCGTTCATCATCCAGCCGGCGTCCTTTTGCCTGGGGTCAACGATGGAGACGATTTCGCTCCCGGACGACATCGTCGCCCGGGTTGACGGCAAATCGTCGCTGGGCCGCCTCGGGCTGCTGGTGCACGCCACGGCCGGTTACGTGGACCCCGGCTGGAGGGGATGCTTGACGCTGGAGCTGTCCAATCAGTCCCAGATGCCCATTGCCCTTTACTGTGGAATGCGCATCGCGCAGGTGAGCTTCTACAGCCTGAGCACGCCCGTCGACCGGCCATACGGTTCACCGGGCCTGGGCTCCAAGTACCAGGACCAGACCGGGCCCACGCCCTCTCGCATTTCGCGGGAGTTTGACAACTAGCGAAAGGGGTATCTCCAGTGCCGTCCTCATACCCCGTCACGTTCGACGTGACCCGGCCGCAGAGGTTCGAGCGAGCGCAGGTCTTCCTGCGCCTCCTCATCATCGTGCTCTTGTCTTTCCTCGGCTCGATCTTCCCCCTCGTGTACCTAGCGGTGCCCGTGCTGGCGGCCGTGTTCATCTCCCACGACGGTGGAGAGACGTACCTCAAGAACACGAAGATGCCCCTGATCCTGCGCTGGTACCTGGCCATCTACACGTACCTGGCGCTCCTCATCGACCGGTTGCCCACGGAGGCGCCGGAGCGGGCATTCACCTTCGAGTGGCGGAACACCGGATCACCAACCGTGGGCTCTGCCCTCCTGCGCCTGGTCCTCAGCATCCCCAGCGCCCTGGTCCTCGTGCTACTGGGCATCGCGGGTGCGCTCGTCGCGTTAATCGGCGCCGTTTACATCCTCATCCAGGAGGATTACCCGGACGGTCTCTACGACTTCCAGCTCGGGATCATGCGCTGGCACGCGCGGCTTCTCGCCTACCACGCCTCGTTCGTCGACGAATACCCGCCCTTTGCGCTCGATACCGGGCACGAGCCGCCCACGCAGCCCGCTTCGCCGGCGCTGTAGCATAGGCCTGTGAAGTACCACATCGCCCAGTACAACCTGGCCCGTCTTGTGGCCCCGCTGGACGACCCGCGACTGGCGGACTTCGTGGCCAACCTGGACCGCATCAACAGGCTGGGGGACGCGACTCCCGGGTTCGTCTGGCGCCACCAGGACGAAAACGGCAACTCCACGGGAACCCGAGTCCGCGGGGACCCGCTCATCGTCATCAACTTCACAGTCTGGGAGACCATCGACGCTCTCTTCGAGTACGCCTATCGCAGCGAGCACGTCGAGATGTACCGCCGGCGCCGGGAGTGGTTCGAGCCGCACGCGGAGGCGCCGCTGGCGCTGTGGTGGGTCCCCGCCGGCCACATCCCGACGGTGGATGAGGGCGAAGAGCGCCTGGACCACCTGCGCGCCCACGGCCCGACGCCGTACGCGTTCACCTTCAAGAAGCGGTTTCCCGCGCCACCGTGATCTGACGGAGGGGGGCCCCTACGTTTCCTCCCGCGGCAAACGCGCTGACGCCGGCGGGAACGCGGGGAACGGCACGTGGGGCTCAGCCTGGTACCAGTAGGCGGTGGAGGAGTAGTCGTGGGTCATGTCGTTGGCGTGGCCGTGCTCGATGGTGACGCGGATGGACTTCTGGAACATGATGGGGTCCTCGATGTGGAAGCGGTACATCGTGTTCTTACCCTTCCACGGCCAGTCCTCCGTGCCTGAGTACACCGTGACCCCGTGGTAGGGAGAGTTGTACTCCTCGCGCGGGCAGAAGGCGGTGTTGAAGTAGTCCTCGGTTCCCGTGCCGTGGAGCGATGGCGGCCACTGTTCGCCATCGATGAAGATCATGTCGTCGCCCTCCCCGTACCAGTCGTCGCGGCCTCGGGCGAAGCAGTCGACGTTGAGGTTACAGCCGACGTAATGGCCGCGGCCCTCGGCTTCGAGGATCACGTAGTTGGCTGCGCCGTCCAGGTTAGGGGTGCTCCAGGCTTTCGTGCGTTCTTCGCCCATGCGGCCGCCTGAGGCCAGGTCGTCGTCGAAGCGGCCTTCGCCCCAGCCCGTAGTCGGGTTCTCACGCCGCCACTGGGCGTGGAAGCGGAAGAGGTCATTGTCGAGGGCGTCGTGCTCCTCGTAATCGACGTAGTAGTAGAAGATCATGCCGGAATCAGCCTCGTTCGTGACCTCGATGCGGGCGCCGTTGGAGAAGGGCATCGGGAACCAACAGTTGAAACCCTTGCCATCCTCGGGGCTCATGGCCAGCGGCAGGGACCAGAAGTTCTTGACGATGCCGTGCCCGATGCCGAAGAAGTCCCCGATCGGCGCCTCAACGCAGGGTGTCTCGCTCCCGTCCCACCACATGCGGACGACTGTTGTGCGGGCGTAGTGCGGGTTGCGGGGCGCCGCCATCGTGCACCAGATGTGGCGGATGACTCCGGAGCCCGCTATCTCCGCAATCGTGGCGGCCGCGCCCTTTGCCAGCGGTATGAAGTCGAAGTTGCCGCCGGAGCGGTCCCAGCTGGACGCGCGCCGCCGCCGCCCGGTCCGCGCGCGGGCAAGGTCCGCCAGGGAACTACCGATCGGCATGGGTCACCTCCGGAGCGAGATGGCCTCAGTATGCAGGATTGCCCCCTACGCGCCCAGATCCGGCGTCAGGATGACCACCGGGATCTCGCGGGTGGTGCGCTTCACGTACTCGTCGTAGACCGGGTATACCGCTGTTCTGCGTGGCCAGAGGCGGGTCTTCTCCTTCGGCGAGGCCTGGCGCGCGGTGACGCTCGTCTTCGCCCATCCCACCTGCACCCGCCCGTGGGGATCGGCCTTCAGATTGACCCACCAACCCGGGTTGCGGTCGTCCCCGCCGTTGGAGCCGATGACGACGAAGTCCTCGCCGTCCTTAAGGTACAGCAATGGGGCCGTGCGCTTGCGGCCGCTTTTGCGTCCCGTGGTGGTCAGTAGCAGGATGTCGATCTTGCCAAAGCGGCCGCCGATGACGCCGCCGGTGGCCCGGTACAGGCACCTGTTGATGTCGGTTGCCAGCCGGATCATCAGCCGGTTGTTGGGAGGGGCCATAAACGTACCTCCTGATCGCCCATGATCGAGAGCCTTCGTAAAGCGGCGGCCGGTTGCCGGGTATCAGGGTACCGCATTCCTATGGCCGGGACACCCTCTCTTTACCGGATCTACACCTGCGCTGCACCAAACGGCCGCTGTTCCTTAACGCCGTGTGCTCATCCGAGGACAGGTTTAGGCGTCTTAACCTATGTAATGAACTCGCCCACAAGCATGGGACGAAGTCTATCCCGTCGCCGCCGCCTGGCGATTGGGTTCTGCGTGGCCGTCGCCTGCGGCACGGCACTGCTTGCGCTATCAGTAGCCAGCGGGGCCACCCTGGGCGGATTCGAAATCGACGCCGACGCGCCGTCAATGCAGGCGGCGCTCTATTCAGACTCGGGCAAAGACTGGGCAGCCGGATCCGGCCAGGGCGTATTCATGCTCGGCGGGGGCGGTGTCACGGACTGCTACGGCTCCAACATCGCGCCGAACCCGGCCTCGGGTGGGTCGCCGTGGATCCTCTGCGACGGCTCCTCGGACGCGCGCTTCGACGGCAACGGCGGCGATACGACTGTCGAGCCCGAACAGAACATCGTGGGTCCCGGAGGCAAGCAGGTGAGCGATGCCTGGCCCATCAAAGCCGGCAGCGTGACGGCCAAGGACGACTTCTCGCACGCGTATACCTTCTTCTGGCTGGGGGATTCCTCATGCGATGCCGACACCCTGGCGGACGACCCGTTCATCGCGCTGGGAGGACACCGCGGCGATAACGAAGGAGACGCCTTCTGGGGCTTCGAACTGAGCGATATCGCCCCCGGGGGATTCGCCTCGCTAGCAGCTAACGGAGGCTCTACGTTCACCCTGGATTTCAACCGCACGCCGGGCGACCTTCTCATATCGATTACCCTGACCGGCGGCGGGACGAACCCTCTTCTGGAGGTCTTCAGCTGGGATGGCCTAACGTTCACGCCCGCGCCCTCTTCGTGCGCGGCGAACCCGGGCGCCGCCCAGGGGGACAGCCTTCTGCGGACCAACCCGTCCGCCGATATAACGGCGCCACCCTGGAACGTGCCGGCCTGTGACCCCACCGGGACAAATGGCGCGAACACGTGCCGCATCGTAAACGGCACCGGCACGGCACCGGCTGCGCCGGGCGACAACCGGACCGCGCCGCGTGACTTCATCGAGTCAGTGATCGACCTGCACGCGTTCGGCGTGGGGGACGTCTGCTTCAGCAGCCTTATCTTCACGAGCCGCTCAGCGCACCCGCTGGCCACGGCCGACCTCAAGGACGTCGGCGGGGTCGCTGTCGACACGTGTCCGGCGCCTGCGCCACCGCCTCCAGCCGCGCCGCCCCCTGCCGCTCCCCCCAACACACCTCCACGGGTCAACCCGCCGGGTGGTCCCCCGGTTGCCCTCCCGCCGACCGGCGGAGCGCCGGCAAGCGCCACGGACTTCCCCTGGTTGATGGTGCTCGTTTCGGTCGCTGCCACCGCGCTCGGCGCGGTCACCCTGCGGCGCGGACTTCTCCGCTAGGCTACCCGCAGCAGATTACGAGCCTCGCGGGGTTCTGACTACAGCAGGAGTGTGTCTTCGAGTTCGCGCAGCCGGCGGCTGAGCACGGGCAGGACGTCCAGCGCCACCTGGGGGTTAGCGCGGATCAACCCCAGGAAATCCCAGCGCACCAGCACGAGGCACTCGCAGTCGGTGAGGGCGCGGACGCTGGCGGAGCGGGGAAAGCCGTCCAGAAGGGCCATTTCGCCGAAGAAATCGAGCGGGCCAAGCTTGGCCATCACCACCGCATCGTCTCGGCCCATCCCCTTGATGACCTCCGCCTCACCGTTCACAATGACGAAAAACGCGGTGGCATCTGTGCCCTCTTTGACGAGGATGTCCCCGGCCTTGTACTTCTGGATCTTTGCTGATTTGGCGACGGACTGCAAGCTGGACTTGCGCAGGCGCTGAAATATGGGCGCAGTGGTTATGGCTTCCCCTGGTTTCATAAAGCCTCCTTGATGGGCGATATCTTACCCCATCCGCTCATCCTGAGCCCGTCGAAGCACCAGCCACGCCGGCATGGGCTCTTCAGCGCTTGCTCCCCCTTCACGCCGCGTTGGCCTCAGGTCC
>DASSZB010000072.1:0-2445 GCA_035702935.1 Dehalococcoidia bacterium | reverse complement strand
CGCGGAACCCGTGGGCCGCGAAGTACTCCTCATACTGCTCGGCTCCGCCGTAGAAGGCCACGGTCGCCTTCGAGTCCTCGATCGCCTGCTTGCGGTCGTTGCTCACGGCGACCCAGAACCAGGCGTTGAACTCGACGTCTGCGCGCTGCTTCCCCGCGCGATCGAGGCCGCGCTTCAGGTGCGCCGGGATCTGGTCGGTACACCATTTCACGGACCAGATGGGGTGGCCGATGACACCGTCGGCGATCTCCGCCCCCAGCGCGATCAGCGGCCCGCGCAGGGCGGCGATCCAGATGGGGATGTCCGTGCGCACCGGCGGCGCCGGCGGCTGCAGGTGGCTCCAGTCGTGATTGTGGTACTTGCCCTCATACCGCTTAAGTTCGCCCGTATGAGCCTTGGCGTTCACCAGGCGCACGATTTCGACGACCTCCCGCATGTGGTCCAGGGGCTTGCCGTAAGGCATCCCGAAGAAGCCCTCGCTCCAGGCCTGCACGCTGGAGCCAAGGCCGAGGACGAAGCGGCCACCGCTGATGCGGTCGATATCCATGGCGGCCATCGCCGTCTCGAAGGGGCTGCGCACGAACGCCAGGGCGATTCCGGACGCCAGCTTGACGCGTTGGGTAACGGCGGCGGCCGCGGACAGAGGCACGAAGGGCGGCCCGTATACCTGCGGCGCGAACAGGCCCTCCAGCCCGGCGTCCTCCTGCATCTTGCATTGCATCGCCAGCATCGGCCCGGGCGCGGGTGTGACGGTTCCCCAGAACTTGCGTTTGGCATCGGCCATAGGGTCTCTCCCTTGCAGGCAAACGTCCTCGTACGTTCGCAGTATTCCCCGGCGCTCCACTCAGGTCAATCTCGACACTGCCCAACACCGGTGCTAATCTCGCGCCCATGAGCGACTTCGTCCTCGCCCTGGACCAGGGCACTTCGTCTTCCCGGGCCATCCTCTTCGATCACTCCGGCCGGGCTGTCGCGTCCGCGCAGCAGGAGTTCCGGCAGATCTATCCGCAGCCGGGCTGGGTGGAACACGACGCCGAGGAGATATGGGAGTCCCAGGCGCGGGTCGCTCGGGACGTGCTGAGCGAAGCGGGCGCCGGCGCGTCCAACGTCGCCGCCATCGGCATCACGAACCAGCGCGAGACAACGGTCATCTGGGACCGGGACGGGAAGCCGATTTCGAACGCCATCGTGTGGCAAGACCGGCGGACGGCGGCGATATGCGAGGCGCTGCGGTCCGCCGGCCGCGAGCCGGAGTTCCGCGAGCGGACCGGGCTCCTGCTCGACCCCTACTTCTCGGGCACGAAGGTCAAGTGGCTGCTGGACAACGTAACGGACGCCCGGGCCCGCGCCGAGCGTGGCGAGCTGATGTTCGGGACGATCGACTCCTGGCTCCTGTACCGGCTATGCGGCGTACACGGTACCGACTACACGAACGCCTCGCGCACCCTCCTTTACAACATATTTGAGAAGCGGTGGGACGATGGACTGCTGGCCCGCCTGGACGTCCCCTCATCACTCCTTCCCGCGGTGAAACCGTCTTCCGGTATCTTTGGCGAAACATCCCTGCTGGGCTCGCCCGTCCCGGTGGCCGGCGTGGCCGGCGACCAGCAGGCCGCGCTCTTCGGGCAGGCTGCGTTCGAGCCGGGAATGGCCAAGAATACGTACGGCACGGGCGCGTTTCTGCTGCTGAACGTGGGCGACCGCCGCGTGCACTCCTCGTCCATGCTCACTACCATCGCCTGGGGACTGCCCTCCGGCGAAGGCGATGCAATCACCTACGCTCTTGAGGGGTCCGTGTTTATCGCCGGCGCTGCCATACAGTGGCTGCGCGACGAGATGCGGCTCATCGAGTCAGCGGCGGAATCGGAAGCGGTAGCGGCCAGCGTGCCGGATTCCAACGGCGTGTACGTGGTCCCGGCCTTCGTGGGACTGGGGGCTCCGCACTGGGACCCGCATGCCCGGGGCGGCATCTTCGGGCTCACCCGCGGAGCCAACCGGGCGCACATCGTCCGCGCCACACTGGAATCGATCGCCTACCAGACACGCGACGTCGTCGAGGCGATGCAGGCGGAGGCAGGAGTCACGCTATCCGAACTCCGCGTGGACGGCGGCGCGGCCGCCAACAACCTCCTCCTGCAGTTCCAGTCGGACATCCTGGGCTGCGAAGTCGTGCGTCCAGCCGTCCTGGAGACCACGGCGCTGGGTGCGGCTTACCTGGCCGGCCTGGCCACGGGTTTCTGGAAGGACCGCAGCCACGTGGCGGGAAACTGGCGCGAGGACCGCCGGTTCACCCCGCAGATGAACGCCGCCCGGCGCGAAGAGCTCTACGCCGGCTGGCGCCGCGCGGTTGAGCGCACGAAGAGTTGGGCCGCGGGCTAACGCCCCCCTAAGGCGTGGGTGTGGGCGTCGGACTCGGGATCGGCGTTGGAGTCGGGGACTTCTTTG
>DASSZB010000023.1:0-3061 GCA_035702935.1 Dehalococcoidia bacterium | reverse complement strand
CCCTTTTTCGCCGACGAAGTCGAGTCAACCGTTGCGCTGGAGCGCCGCGCCGTCGAGATGTACCTCGATTACGTGACGTTTGTTGCGCGGAAACCAGAGATGTAGCGGAACCCTCCAGGGTTTCGATGTGAGGCGTGACCTGGGACTCATATGGAACACCAGCGCGGGCGCCCTGCTGTGGAAGGCTGAAGCCATCCGCTACATTTCACGATGCGGAGAGTCCGGCCTCGAGGGCTAAAGCCGCTGCGCTACATCGTCGGCGCGCGCAGGCGGCCTTCTGATATCCAGCGCCAGACCTCCCGATCTGCTTCGAAGAACTTCGTGATCTGGCTCGTGGTCACGCCGAGTGCGGCGGCGGCTGTCGCATAGCTCCCTTGAGCGGCGGCCAGCGCGTCCAGCGCCGTGGCGACGACCAGCGGGTAGTCGGCGTTCTTCGGATTGACCGACAGCCGCCCGCCCGACGAAACGTACTTACTGAACTCAGGGGGCACACTCGGGCGGGCGAGGTCGAAGGGCGCCCGCACCTCGACCGCGATGCGCTCGCGCAGGCGGTGGACTGCGCGCCGCCGGTTTTCCCCGAGAGAGCGTCCTTCTTCGGCCTGGACCTGCACCCCCGCCGGTTCGTGGCGCAAACGGAGCGCCGTCGTCACCTTGTTGCGGTGCTGGCCGCCCGGTCCGCTGGCCTTGTACATGTCCTGCCTGCACGAGCGTAACAGCTCTGAATCGCTCATCCGCAGCCAGAGGTCGCGTTGGGCACGGCCGGTCATGCGGACATCGTACTGCCTCGCGGTGGAACCCTGAAGGGTTCCGCTACGTTTCGCCCGGCATTAGGCTGGTGTCATGTTCACGGGAATCATCGAAGAAGTCGGCTCGGTGCTCGAGGCCGACGCGGGCCATCTGCGCATCGGCTGTGACCTCATACTCGACGGCACGCAGCTGGGTGACTCAATCGCTGTTAACGGCGTCGACCTCACTGTCGTCCGAATGGACAGCGAATCGCTGTCCTTCGATTGCATGCCGGAGACGTACCGCCGGTCCAACCTGGGCGAGCTGCGCGCGGGGGACGCCGTGAACCTCGAGCGATCGCTGACCCCCAGCACGCGCATCTCCGGCCACCTCGTGCGCGGCGTGGTCGAGGACACGGGCGCGCTCATCTCCCTCGTCCCGGAGGGCGAAGCTGTGCTCGCCCGTTTCAGCGCGCCTACGGACATCCTGCGACACACCGTGGTCAAGGGCCCCATCACCATCGACGGCGTCTCCCTGACCGTCATCGCGAAGGACGCCGAATCCTTCACCGTCTCGCTCGTCCAGTACACGCAGGAGCACACGAACCTGACGCGAAAAGAGCCGGGCGCCTCCGTGAACCTGGAGAGCGACATCATAGCCCGCTACGTCGATCAGCTCCTGGCGGAGCGCTTCCCGGAGTCGTGACACCTCGTTGACATCGCGCGGCCCGCGCCGTTAGCCTCGAAGACGTGCCGGAGGAGATGTTTGACCAGCCGGAGCATCGCGCCGCGGAAAGGCTGGCGGCTGCCCGGCGGTTAGTTGCGCGTGGCAAGCTGCGCGACGCTCTAGATGCACTGAACCTGGCCATCCAGCTCGCGCCCGGCAGCCCAGAGGCGTTCCGCGAGCGGGCCGGCGTGTTCGACCGGATGGGCCTCTTCCCGCAGGCTGAAGCTGACCGGCGCCGCGCGGACGAGCTGGCGGCAATGCTACCGCCGCCGCCGCTCGAGGAAGAGGCGTTCGACTTTGACGAGGATGTCGATGAGCCGGAGCTGATTGAGTCTCCGGAGGAAATCGAAGAGGTCGAAGAGGCGGAGCTCCCGGAAGAAGAATTCGGGGAGCCGGAACCTCCGAGGTCTTCGGTCGGGAGACGTCCTGGCCGTGCCTCCGACCCGCCCATTCCGCCCTGGCATCCCGAATACGACCAGGGCTCGATACCCGCGGACATCCCGCGCGAGGGCGACCGCGGCCCCGGCCTGGGCGCGCTCGTCTTCGCCCTGCTCGCCATCGGGCTCTTCATAGTGGTCGTAGGGGCGGGCGTGCTGCTGGCAATAGATACCCTCGGTGGCGACGATGGGTCCTCGGGCTCCACGCCGGCGCCTTCCGGCGTCGCCGGTGGTGATGGCAGCGGCACGCCTACGCCCGAACCCGCCACGGGTAGCCCCTCGACCGCCGGGTCGCCCTATTCGCTGGCGAACGTGGTGGCGGCCTGGCAGGCAAAGGGGATGACAGTGGTGGCCGGCGGTGCCGGCGAAGGCTTTACGGGGTTCGAAGCGGCTCCGGCGGAAGTGACAATGTCCCGCGGCGGCTCCACGGCTACGACCGCAGTATTCGTGTACGATGCGCCCGACGACGCGAAGGTGGAGTGGGACCTCGTAGTGGGCAACCGCCCATCACCCAGGGGCAGCCGAACCGTGCCTTCGCATGTCTCAGCCTGGTGGAACGCGAACGTGGTCGTGGTCCTGCTCTCTGATCCGGGCGGGCTTGGCCCGGATGCCCTGGACGGCCTGATCAACCTGTGAGGCCGAGGTTCGTGGGCGACTCAGCGCCGACCATGGCTTCAGCGCTCAACCTCTGCGCCCCGAGCGTGTGACCTCGAAACGTCGGTAGTCCAGGTCGCCGGGACTGTTTCCGAGGCCGGAGAGCGCCATCGCCACTTCGCCCCTGTGGTAGGTACCGTGATTCGCCACGTGAAGCAGTAACTGCCATAGGGCGCTTTCGTAGGCAGTGCCGCTGCTGTCCGTGAAGCCGAGTGGCTGAGCCAGCCGTTCGTCGCTGAGGCCGGCGATGAACTCACGCAGAGCGGCATGCGACTCATCGAAAGCGCGGCGGACCGGGCCGAGACCGGCGATGTCCTGCAGTTCGGTGGTGGCGCGGCTGTTCCTGCCGGTGCGCCAGCGTGAGAGCCAGTTGACCTGCGCAGCCACTATATGGGCAAGGTTCGTCTCGATGCTGTCCCAGCTCACGCCCTGCGACTGCGAGAACTGCTCGGGCGTCAGCTTCTCGCAGACCGACAGGAGCCGGTTGTTCGCCCACTCGTTGTAGTCGTAGTAAGCTC
>DASSZB010000272.1:0-2200 GCA_035702935.1 Dehalococcoidia bacterium | reverse complement strand
ATCGATCCGATGCTCGCGGGCGGCAACGCAGATGCCATCCACGTCGGACGCCTTTGTCCGCAGGTTTGTAGCCACCGCCGCGGTGCCCGCATTGCCAGGCGCGACGAACAGATCCGTGAGGCGCGGAGATTGGCGGAGCTTCCAGGCGATGGTGTGCTCGCGGGCGCCGGAGCCGACGATAAGGACGTTCATGCCGGCAGTCGCGCCACTGTGGCTACTGGTTGCGGGGTCATAGACAACTGGAATATTACAGGGCGGATGCGCTTGTTTCACCACCCCCGGACCAGGGAGTCAAGACAGGACGAGGAGGCGCCGGTTAGAGGACCTGGATGGCGATGAAGATCAGCGCGGAGGCCGAGGTTGCCAGGATGGCCGTCCAGCGGACGAGCGCTTGCATCCGCCGCTCCTGTAGCTCCATCGTCGTCGCGGCGTGCGCCAGCGTCATCTCCAACTGGCTGGCCTGGACCTCCATGGCGCGCTGCAACTGGCGGGCCTGGAGGGCCTGGTTGTTGCGGAACTGGCGCACGAGGTCCTTCTGGAGCGTGCATACTTGCGTCAGCAGGTGGGCCACGGGCACGTTCAACGCCTCGGGAACGGCGTTCTCGCCGCGCGCGAACGACCCGCAGCGTCCACAGAAGAGATCACCCTCTTCGAGGTCGGCCTGGCACATCGGGCAAGCATCGGCGACAGCGATTTCAGCCTGGAAGTCCTGCATCACGAGATTTGACGCGCGCCAGCGACGAGGCGTTACTGCGCGTCCCCGCCTAGCGTCGGAAGAAAACTCGTCGCGTGACGACCGTCTCGCTGATTGCGACGATCTCCGCCCCGCGCTTTCCCCTGCGGGCCGCGGCCCGGTTCCGGGCCGTCTTCCTTCGGGAGAAGGGCAGGGTCAGGGCCCGCTTGGTCCCCGAGCGCAGCAGCCACTCGGCGACAACACCCGCGGCGACCAGCGCGGCGCCGCGAGCCAGCACCGGCGCCGCCTGCTGCCAGACCGCCGGCAGCGGCCGGGCCTCGCTCTTTACGGGCAGGCGCGAGCCGGGTTGCTCCAGGCCGCAGACGTTGCAGAACCCGTCTTCGAACGGGCCGTGCGAACCACAGGAAGGGCACTTCATGAGCGACATTATAGGGGGTCAGGTGTCAGGTGTCAGGTGTTGAGTCACCGTAGGACAAGCATTCAGCGACCGTAGGACAGGCATTCAGCCTGTCCACGGGTTTACCGATGCTTTTACGGTTCGCTCGATCGTCTCGCTCAGGTCGTGCGGTGGCACGGGGTGCCCGCCGGCGTCCACGGGGCGCTTGGCGGCGATGCGGACGCGGCCATCAGCGAACGCCTGGAGCGTGGCGATCACCAGCGGGATCTCGCGGGAGACGCCCTGGCGGCGGATCTCCTGGAAGAGGGCGTTCTCCTCTCCTTCCGATGCCTGGACCTCCGCGATGGAGCGGCCTTCGACGGCCTGCCAGAGCGGCTCGAAGGAGGGTCCGCGTATACGGTATGTGCAGTAGGTGACCGGCGGCCCTTCGTCCAGCTCCGGCGTGGCCAGGTGCATCATGACTCCGGCGCGATCGGCGCGGGTCTCGATCAGTCGCCAGATGACGTCCTGCCAGATGCCGGCCGGCCCGCCGGGCTCCGCCGGGTGCAGGTTCAGGAGGTCCCATTTCGCCGCCGCTTCCTCGCAGAAGATCAGCTTGTAGCCGGCCAGCACGCCGAGATCGAACGGGTACGGTTCCAGCAGCCGCATCACCTCGCGGTCGTACGCCCGCCGCCACCCGGGCAGCGCCTCGCCCTTGCGAGCCACTTCACCGCCGTGCTCGCGTCTAAAGCGCCGGTCGGAAAGGGTAACGAGCGGGATGCCTGCGGCGCGGACCTGCTCGTGATAGCCGTCGCTCATGGGGTCCTCGCCCGGCTCACGGTTGCAGAAGACGACCGCGATGCGGGCGTCGAGGCGGCCGGAGTGAATGGCGTCGAGGGCGGCAGCCAGCAGTTTGGGTGACGTTGTGCCGGTGCCCGTGGCGAACCAGCCGAGCGTGAGGGTCATCCCGGCTTCCACCCCAGCTTGTGACGCAGCGTCGCGTACCTGCTCACCATGTGGATGAGCGGGCTGGACAGCCGGCCCACGAGGCGCCCCTGCCGCAGCGATTCCAGGAAGGCCTCAGGGCCGGTGAAGGGCGGCATCTCGACATAAGACCGGCCGATCTCGCG
>DASSZB010000243.1:0-4092 GCA_035702935.1 Dehalococcoidia bacterium | reverse complement strand
CTGACAGTGCGTTACGCGGAGGTGCTGCTGCGGGATGCGCCCAACCTGGCGCTGCTCCTCTTTCAGGCGCCTGCGATAGCGGGGGCGCTGCTGCTGCTTTTCAGGAGCAATGTCTTCGCGTCAACGACGGCGGAAGGCGGCGACGCCCTGCGGGCGTTTATGTCGCTGCACATCATTACTGCCTCGGCGATCTTCCTGGGGGCGTCCAACGCAGCACGCGAGATCACCAAGGAAACGGCGGTCTACGCGCGGGAACGCCTGGTGAACCTGGGCGTGATCCCATACGTGGCCTCCAAGTTCATCATCCTGGGGCTGCTGTGCTTCTTCCAGGCCGCGGTGCTGGTGGGGATATTCGCCTGGCCGATGCACCTGCCCGGAAACGACTCCGACCTGTACCCCAAGCTTTTCGCGGCGATCTTCCTGACCGAGTTGGCCGGCATGAGCATGGGCCTTCTGGTCTCTGCTGTCTCTCACAACTCGGACCGGGCGCAGGCTGTGGTGCCCGTCATGATCATCCCACAGCTCATCTTCGCCGGGGCCCTGGTACCGCTGGACAAGATGTTGCCACCCGCCCGGATCGTCTCCGACCTCATGATCAGCAAGTGGTCACTGCAACTCACCGGACACTTAACGGACCTGAGTGGCCGGTTTTCGGCGCAGTTCCCGCCTTCCTTCGCAGACGCCTACCGCGACGAACTCGACATCACGGCCTGGGTCCCCTGGGTGGTGCTGGGCGCGTTCACGCTGGTGTTCCTGACGGCGACGCTGATCGTGCAGAAGCGGAAGGACGTGCTGTAGGCGCCGCCGAGCATGGAAGGCTCGGCTACGATTTCCCGGTGGGCCAACCAGCCTAAGAGGCTGGCCCGTGCATGGTTGAGTTCTCGCGCTTTGGCAAGCGCCGGGCTACGGTTCTCGTTCCACGGCTAGCAGCGCCATCACCTCGTCGGCGTAGCGGCCGCGGCGCAGGAGGCCGGCCATCATCCGCATGGGCTTATCGATGTGGTTGAAGAAGGCCTTGTAGCCGGCGCAGAGGTAGTTCAGGCCGGGCTCGCCGTCCGGCGTCTCGATGAAGCGGTTGCGGGGGCACTCGCCGTGGCAGGCGAAGCGCACCTCGCACTCGCGGCAGTATCGGGGCAGGGTGTCGCGCTTGTCGCGGCCAAACTGGCGCTGCCTGGGCGATTCGACAAGCTCGATCATGTGTGTGTCCTTGATGTTCCCCAGCTTCCAGCGGGGCTCCACGAAGTGGTCGCAGGAGTAGAGGTCGCCGTTGTGCTCAAGGGTCAGGGCGTTGCCACAGGTCTCCGAGAAGATGCAGACGGGAGACGGCGCGCCGGTCCAGTTGGCCAGCGCGGCGTCGAAGTGTTGGACGAAGACCTTGCCCACGTCGCGCCGCACCCACTCGTCGAAGACGGCGATCAGAAAGCGGCCGTACTTCTCAGCTGAGACGGAGCGGTCGGTCACCAGGTTGCCCGCGAGGGTGTAGAGGGGGCGCTTGCCGGTTGTCCGCTCGCTCCAGCCTTCGTTGGCGATGGGAAGCAGCTCCTCGGTGGCGCGCTCGACGATGGGGATGAACTGGATGAACTCGGCCCCCAGGTTGTCGCGGAAGAAGCGGTAGGCAGCGAGGGGGTGGTCCTGGTTGGCAGCGTGGACGGCGCAGAGGATGTTCACGTCGACGTTGTGGTTGCGGAGGAGTTCCCAGCCGCGGATCACGTCGTCGAAGGTGCCGGCGCCGCCCTTGTCGACCCGGTAGGCGTCGTGCATGTCGCGGGGACCGTCGATGCTGAGGCCGACGAGGAAACCGTTCCGCTTGAAGAAGGCGCACCACTCGTCGTCAAGGCGGGTGCCGTTGGTCTGGATCGTGTAGCTGACCGCCTGGCCGGGACGACGGTGGCGCCGGACGTATTCCACCGAGCGCTGGAAGAATTCGAGGCCCATGAGGGTGGGCTCGCCGCCTTGCCAGGCGACGACAACGTCGGGACCGGCATGGGACTCCAGGAGCTGCCTGATGTACGTCTCCAGGAGGTCGTCGGCCATGCGGAATCGGCTGCCGGGGTAGAGCATCTCCTTGGAGAGGAAGAAGCAGTACTTGCAGTCGAGGTTGCAGACGGCGCCGGTGGGCTTGACGAGGACGTGGTAGGCGGGTGGGACGTTCCGGGATCCTGTGAGCATGGGGAGGGCCTGCCGCCCGCGTGGGTTGGCCGGAGGTTCACCCATCGTACGGGTGTGGTAGGGCGGTTGCAAGCGCGGCGGGGGATCAATCAACACGCTAAGGCTATCTAATTTCTGATTGAACCCGGATTTTCGTTCCTGGGGATTGATTGTCCCAGGGTGTAAAAAGTGTTTTTTCCTCGTGAGATCCCGTGTTTTGGTTGATTGAAACAGCATCTAGCGTTTGGGGCCGAGTATTCAATCAGAGCGGGCGTCGGGGAGGTTATCGGGGGCATGTGTGAGGTCATCCTGTGGTTAGGATGCGGCCGGGCTGTGACGCTATGGTGTCAGGGGCGGGGTTGGGGCGCGCTCGTGGTGCGCGGCCGACCCGTTGCGGGCGTTAGCCCCCACCCCAGATCCTTCGCGAAGAAGCGGCGTACTGTCGAGCAGGCACCGTTGCGCTCAGGATGACACGGCGACTCATTTTGATGCGCTCTGGGCCCCGGCCACGGGCACCCCGGAAAGAGTCCGTGGTAGTATGCAGGCGGCGTGCAGCAGCAGATTCAGTTCGTCCAAGCACCTGACGGCGTTGGCCTGGCCGTAGCCACGCTGGGTTCCGGCCCGCCGTTGATTATCATCCCCGGCTGGATCAGTCACCTGGAGCTGGATTGGGCGTTTCCGGCCGGGCGGGAGTTCTACCAGCGGCTGGCGGAACGCAACCTGGTTGTCCGCTTCGACAAGCGCGGCACAGGCCTCTCGGACCGCGGGGTGACGGACTACTCGCCGGAGGCGAACCTGCGCGACCTGGAGGCGATCATCACGGCGCTGGGGCTGAAGAAGCCCGCGCTCATGGGGTATTCGCAGGGCGGGCCGATTGCCGTGGCCTACGCTGCCGAGCACCCGGAGAATGTGTCGCACCTCATTCTATACGGCTCTTACCACGACGGCACGACGGCCAATTACCGCGACCTCGTCGACGGGTTCGTGGCGCTGATCAAGGCAGACTGGGGCGGCTACGGTGCGACGGCGATGATGGACATGTTCGTGCCCGGCCTTCCGCCGGAGGGGCGCGCCGGCGTGGCGGAGTTCTTCAGGCAGGCGGCGGACGCGGACGGGGCAATCGCCACGTTGCAGAGCCTTTTCGACTTCCGTGTCACGGAGCTACTGCCGCAGGTGAAGGTGCCGACGCTGGTGCTGCACCGGCGGGGCGACAAGACGTGTCCGTTCCAGCAGGGGCGGGAGATGGCGGCGCGGATCAGCGGCGCGCGTTTCGTACCGCTGGAGGGCGACATACACGTGCTCGTGCTGGGGGACGTGGAGCCGATCGTGACGGCGATAGGGGACTTTCTGGCGGGGCAGGAGGGGGCGAGAACGCGCAGGCGCGCGTCGGAGGGGCTGCAGACAATCGTCTTCACGGATATCGTGGGCTCCACGGAGCTGACGCAGAAGCTGGGGGATGCCGGGTTCCAGGAGCTGCTGCGGGCGCACAACCAGGCAGTGCGCAGCGAGCTGGATTTAATGGGCGGCACGGAGATCAAGCACACCGGGGACGGGATAATGGCCTCTTTTCCGTCCGCCACCCGCGCCATCACGTGGGCGATCGGGATGCAGCGAGCCGTGGCGCAGCGTAATGAGTCTGAGCCCGGGCAGCCAATCGCGGTGAAGATTGGGCTGAACGCGGGAGAGCCCCTGGCCGAGGACGGAGACATCTTTGGGACGGCGGTGCAGATGGCCCGGCGCATCTGCGACAGCGCGGGGCCGGGTCAGATACTGGCATCGGACGTTGTGCGCCAGTTAGCCGCGGGGAAAGGCATAGAGTTCCGCGATTTGGGGAAGGCGGAGCTGAAGGGGTACGCGGAGGCGGTGGCGTTGTACGAGATTAAGCCGCCGCAAACGTAAAATCAGCCCATCCGCTAATGAAAGTTAGCACTTTTTCTGGTATAA
>DASSZB010000239.1:0-2303 GCA_035702935.1 Dehalococcoidia bacterium | reverse complement strand
CCAGTTCCCAGTTCATTATTCGAGTCGTCGTTCACAGCCTCATCGGCACGCCGTGTCCCGCGAGGTACTCCTTCACTTCCCGTATGCGATACGTCCCGAAGTGGAAGATGCTCGCCGCCAGCGCCGCGTCGGCCTTCCCCTCCGTGATCGCCTCCAGCAGGTGCTCCGGTTTGCCCGCGCCACCCGACGCGATCACCGGCACCGGGACCGCCTCGGAGACTGCGCGCGTCAGCGGGATGTCGTAGCCGTCCTGAGTACCGTCAGCGTCCATGCCGGTGATCAGTATCTCCCCGGCGCCGAGGTCGGCCGCCCTGGCGGCCCACTCGACGGCGTCCAGCCCGACATCCGTGCCGCCGCCGACGCCGCCGTACGTATGGACGACCCAGCGCCCGTCCCCAGAACGCTTGGCGTCGATGGCAACCACGATGCATTGCGATCCGAACCGATGCGCGGCCTCCTCCACCAGATGCGGGTCCTCGACAGCGGCCGTGTTGATCGCCACCTTGTCCGCACCGGACTCCAGCATCTGGCGAACGTCCTCCGGACTACGGATGCCACCGCCCACAGTGAACGGGATAAACACCTGGTCCGCGATGCGCCGCACCATGTCGATCGCGGTGTCCCGCTTGTCGGGGGAAGCTTTTATGTCGAGAAACACAAGCTCGTCGGCGCCCTCAGCGTCATAGACGCCGGCCAACTCCACGGGGTCTCCGGCATCGCGCAGGTCCAGGAAGCGGATGCCCTTGACCACGCGGCCATCGGCCACGTCGAAGCAAGGGATGATGCGCTTGGTGAGCATTAGAGTTCCATGCTAGCGGAGAAAGGCCACCCCGGGCTAGCGGAGCAAGGTCGAGAGAACCACCGAGAAGCTCGCGCCCACAAGCACCGCCAGCACGACGATCCGGAACCGCTCCGCGTCCAGGTGTCCGCGCAGCCAGCCGCCGACCGGGTTGCCTATGAGCACCGCCGGGGCGCCGGCAGCCGCCATGACCAGCACGTCCCGGCTGATCTGCCCGACGATGGCGTACGAGATGAGGACGATGACGCTGGAGGGCACAAAGTAGGCCAGGATCGTGGCCCTGAAGGCGTCGATCTCGCGGACACGGCCCACCAGGTACAGCACGACCGGCGGGCCGCTTAGGCTGGTGCTCGAGCCGATGGCGCCGCTGACAGCGCCGGTGACCACACGCAGCCCGAAGCTGTCGTGGCCTCGGTCTATCTCCGGCGAGCGGTAGATCAGCAGCGTGGCGATGAGGACGATGACCCCAACGCCGATGCGGAGCGCGTCCTCGTCCACTTTTTCGAAGATGAACACGCCGGGCACAAGTCCGATGGCGAAGCCTGCCAGTAGCCCGCTAACACGCGGGACTGAGACGTGGCCTCGCACCTCGCGCAGCAGCATCGCGTTGCCGAACAGACTGAGGAGAACCGTGGCCGCTACGGCGGGCTTGACGGCCCACACCACGGTAATCAGCGGCACCATCACCAGCGCGAACCCGAACCCGGTCACCGACTGGCACACAGACGCGAGAAAGGCGATGGCAACGCCCGCCACCAGCACCTGGGGGCTCAAAGCAGCCCGTCCGGGGCCTGATAAACGCAGGGGCGGGTTTGTGACCCGCCCCTGACAATGCTTCTCAGGATCATCTAGAAGGCCGTGTCCCCCCGCAGCATCTGCCGCGCGATCGTCCGGCGCTGGATTTCGCCCGTGCCGTCCGGGATGCGCAGCGTGCGCGCTATGCGGAAGCCCTCGTTCAGCGGCAGCTCGTTGGTCAGGCCCATGCCGCCGTGCACCTGGATAGCCCGGTCGTAGCATTCCTGCGATTTCTCCACGGCGTATGCCTTGGCGATCGATATCTCCTTCACGGGCAGGCGACCGGTCTGAGGGAATGCCTCGACCAGCGCGGCAGTCTGGAGGACCATGTACTTCATCGTGTAGATGTCGATGGCCATGTCCGCGAGCATGAACTGGATGGCCTGGTACTCAGAGATCGGCTTGCCGAAGCTGATGCGCTGCTGGGCGTACTCCAGCGACCGGTCCAGCGCGTACTCGCACATGCCGATGCAGTTCGCCGAGATTGAGAGCCGCCCCTCGGATATGCCGAACATGGCGATCTGGAACCCCTGGTTGAGCGGGCCCACCATGCGGTCCGCGGATACGCGCACGTTGTCGAAGACCATGCTGCCGCAGTCGCCGCCGATGTGCCCCATTACCGGCAGGACGCCGTCGAAGGAGTAGCCGGGGGCCGTCGTCTCCACAAAGAAGGCGCTGATGCCGCCCTTGCGCTCCGCCAGCATCTGCT
>DASSZB010000248.1:0-2939 GCA_035702935.1 Dehalococcoidia bacterium | reverse complement strand
AGCTGCTCCCATCCTGCCGCCGCCATGAAGGAGCGCATCTCGTCACCCAGCAGCGCCAGCACGTATTCGTCGGGAGCCACATCGCGAAACGTCCAGCCATGGACCAACTCGTGCGCCACGGTCGTCTCGCTGGCCCCGGTTGCCAGGATGATTTGGTTGGCCGCGCGGTAGCCCTCGGGGCCGTAGTCAGAGTTTGCGTAAAAGCTGCGCGCTTCGCCCGGGTATGGCTTCCAGCCGTCTATCGTCCGCCCCTCGCGGTTCGAGAGCACTGCCAGCGTTCCGTGCGGGCCGGACACGACGGAGGATGTCACCGTAACGGGTACGGCCTCGAAAGCGCTGGCGACGGCGCCGATATTGGCAACCTGCTCGGCCTCGCCCGCACCCCAGTCCTGCCCTTCGAGAACGATGTCTATACCCCAGCGCGCCTCCGTGTCTCCCGCCAGGGCAACGGCCGCCTCGGTCAGCGCCGGAGCCGGCGCCGGCGGCTCGAAGACCGGCGTGGCCGACCAGGAGGACGCTACCGCCGACGGGGCGGCTGAGGTGGCGGAAACGGTGGCCGGCTGCTCTCCACCAGGCGAGGCGGCGGCGTCGGCATTGCTGGCAGCTCCGGCAGAACCCCCTCCCGCAAGGCCGTCGCGCGCCACGTCTCCACCCAGCGCCGGGCTTCCGTTAACGGCGCCGGCGTTTAGCCCCCCTCCCGCGGATTCGCCTGCGGCATCGTCGCCCAGCTGAGCAACAGCAGCGCCTACCATGATCAGCGAAAAGACGCCGGCGGCAGCCACCCCCGCCCAGAAGCCATGCGACGGCGTCCACCCTCCCCAGGGTCTCGTCACCCGGTTCGTCCGCGGCTCTTCTGTTTGGCCCTGGTGGCCCATGCGGGATTCCTCATTTCGAGCCTCTGCGTGATGCGTTCCGCCAGAGGTTTCCGTCTTTCACCCTGAGCGTAAAGCCGCTTAGGTTCAGAGTCAGTTAACACACGGTTAAGACGGATAAGTAATGGTGAATTCGATTGCCATCGATTGACGCGCCAATACCCGTGTGCGTCGGGTAGAATACGGCATCATGAAGGTGGCCCCGCCCTAGCCATGCCTGACAAGGTCAACGTCCTCCTGGCCCTGCCCGTGTCCGCGGAGCAGCGCGCCCAGATCGAAGCGGTGAGCGCGCGCCTCGAAGTCATGTCCCTCAGCCGGGCACAGCGGCTGGCCTGGCGCGAGGGCCGCCCGCTCTGGGCCGGCTACCAGGAGCCCGCGCCATCAGGCGACGAGACCGCGAAGGAGGCCAGGGCCAGACTCGATGCCATCCTCTCCGAGGCCGAGGTTATCCTCTCGAATCCCATGGCCCCCAACGACGTGCTGGACCGGGCTCCAAAGCTCCGCTGGATCCAACTCACCAGCGCCGGCGTCGACCGGCTGCTCGATGCCCCAATCGTGCACGCGCCGGGCGTCGAAGTGACCACGGCCAGCGGCATCCACGCCGTCCCCATCAGCGAGTTTGTGCTGGGCGCCATGCTCGCCTTCGCCAAGGGCTTCCCGGGCGCCCTTCGCGCCCACGCCGAGGGGAACTGGAGCCCCTATCTACCGGAAGAGCTGGCGGAGAAGACCGTGGGGATTCTCGGTTTCGGTGCTATCGGCTCGCGCGTCGCCGCGCTGGCGCACGCCTTCGGCATGGAAGTGCTCGCCATCCGCCGTTCCGTGGGCTCACGACACCGGGGAAACGGCCACGTCTCGGAGTTCCTGCCTCCCTCCGAGCTCACATACCTCCTGGGTGAGAGCGACTACGTCGTGGTCGCCGTCCCTCTGACGCAGGAATCCCGGCACATGATCGGCGAAACCCAACTCCGCTCGATGAAGCCGACGGCCGTGATCGTGAACATCGCCCGGGGTGCTGTCATCGACGAGCCCGCGCTTGTCCGCGCCCTGAAGGAAGGCTGGATCGCCGGCGCTGCCCTCGACGTTTTCGAGCAGGAACCTCTGCCGGCGGACAGCGAGCTCTGGAAGCTCCCCAACGTCCTTCTCACGCCACACGTCAGCGGCGGCACGCCGCGCTACATGGAACGTGCCATCGACCTTTTCTGCGATAACCTCCACCGCTACCTGGAAGGCCGTCCCCTCGTCAACGGTGTCGACCCGCAGCGCGGGTACTAGCCGGCCTTGACGCCCACCTCCGTGGCGGAGAGCTTCCCGGATCGCGCGCGGGCAGACGCGGCTGTCAATGCTCTCCTGGCCGCCGGATTCCCGGCCGATGCCCTATCTGTGTCAGGGGTTGGAAGTGGCCACGAAGGCCGGTTCCTCGGCCGCATCGTCGTCCTCATCGTCCTCTGGAGCATTCCCGGCGGGGCTCTGGGTGCCGCCCTCGGCGCCCTCCTGTCTATCGCCGGCATCGGCCCCCAGGGGACGACGGGTGTCGTGGTCCAGGTCGTGTCCTGGCTCATCATCGGGCACCTCCTGGCCGGCATGTGGGCCGGCTACCTCCTCCTCGCGGACCGCTCCCACCGAGAGATTGCGCCGGGGCGCGAAACGAGCGTCACCGTCTCCGTGAATTGCCGCAACGAGGCGGAAGCCGAATCCGCTCGACGCCTGCTGGACCCCTCCCAATAGCGAAATTCACCGTAAGTCAACGTTCTGGCGAGATTCTGGTGAGAAGAAATGCGGACAATGGACTCGAGGCTTATTTCCCTCGGGAGGTGTGTGCATGCCTACGTTGCTCCGCAGACGGAAGCGAACCGACGAAGCAGATAGCCAGCCGGTTATCGAGCAGGAACAGAAGTCCCGGCCGCAGACGCCGCGCGATCTCTTCCTGCTGGTGCCCGCCGATGGTGGGCTGTCGTTCCGGCTCTTCACCTTTAGCGGTCCGTCGGCCGCTGCTGCACATCTCGCCACCCTCGGGATCCAGCCCGGCTCCAAGCCCGGGTATGTCGCCTTCCGCGCTCTGAACGCCGC
>DASSZB010000130.1:0-2643 GCA_035702935.1 Dehalococcoidia bacterium | reverse complement strand
AGGCAGTCCCTGGTCAAGGCTCCAGGCCGCGTAAATGGTCATGGTGTCGGCGCCGATGATCTCCGTAATCGACTGCGCCAGGTAGTGCTGGATGGACTGGAAACTGCCGATGGGCCGGTCATACTGCACCCGCTGCTTGGCGAACTCCACTGCCATCTCGTGGATCCTCTCGGAAGCGCCGACCATATACGCCGAAAGCGTGACGGCGCCGCTCTGGATTGTCTTTTCGAGGGCCGGCCAGCCCTCTCCGATGACCCCCACAACGTCCGTAGCGGCCGCGCGAACGTCCTCGAAGGTGACGCGGAACTGGCGGTCGCGGGCCATAGTCGAGAGCGGCTGCAGCTTGATGCCGGGGGCCCGGGCATCGACCAGGATGATGGTGATGCCGGCAGCAGAGGGTGGCTCGCCTGAGGTGCGAGCGGGGACCAGGAAGTAGTCAGCGGAATTGGCGTACTCCACGAACATCTTCGTGCCGTTGATGGAGTAACCGCCGTCGAGGGCGGTGGCCCGGGTCTTGAGGCCGCGTGGGTCCCAGAAGACGCTCTCTTCCTGGAAAGCGAAGGCAACTACGGCTTGCCCCCCGGCTATTCGCGGAAGTATTTCGGATTTCTGTTTGTCGCTCCCCGCCTGTGCTATCGCGCCGGCCGCGAGAACGACCGACGGGATGAAGGGGCTCGGGCAGATAGCGCGGCCGAGTTCGCGGGCCAGGATGCAAAGGTCTACATAACCGAGACCGAGTCCCCCGTATTGCTCCGGGAGGGACAGCCCGAGCCATCCCAGCTCGGCCATCTTCTTCCAGAGCTCCGGCGAAAATCCGGCCTCGGTCGTCTCCTCTTCGCGGACGGCCTTCGGCGGGCATTCGTTCTGCAGAAACCTCCGCGCCGTCTCCATGAGGCGCTGCTGCGCCTCGGTGAGTTCCATGTCCATAGTGCGTTGCCTCTCAGCGTGAAACGCGTCTATCCCGACGGCAGCCCCAGGTACCGCCGCGCGATCGTGTTCCTGGCGAGGTCCACCCCAGCGGCCGCCACGCGCTGGTGCCCGGCCCACAGGTAGTCATCGACGGGGGTCTGTCCGAGGGGCGCCTCGGGGTCATTCCACAGGTATCCGTAAGGGGCCATGATGTCGAGAGCGGTGTCGGTGAGAACGGTCTCCACGATGCCGCCCCACATCTTGTTCATCATGGCCTCGATGTAGGGCACGTAGCCGGGCCTCACGGCCATGCACACGCACCGCATGTCCAGCATTCGTGCCATCTCGACGAGGACGGCCAGGTGCCCGATCTTGCGCCGGATAATCGGGTCCTTGCGCAGTGGCTGGCCATCTACCTCTGCTTTCTTGACCCACTCCACCAGTTCTCCGAACTTGCGGATCGTGGGAATGACCGAGGCCATGGTGAAGCGCTCGTAGGTCAGCGCTTCCGTGATGTAGCGCCAACCTTCATTCACCTCCCCGACCAAGTACTCCTTGGGTACGCGCACGTTGTCGAAGAAGACGTCGTTGCTACGCTCCCCGATGATCGTCCAGAGGGGCGTGATGGTGATGCCGGGCGAGTTCACGTCGATGATGAGGAGGCTGATGCCCTTATGCTTCGGCTTGGCGTTGGGGTCGGTCCTGACCCCCGTCCAGAGGTAATCCGCGAAATGCGCGGACGTGATGAAGCGCTTCTGGCCGTTGATGACGTACTCGTCTCCGTCGAGGACGGCGCGGCACTGCATGTTGGCGAGGTCTGACCCTGCTTCAGGCTCTGTGTACGCCAGGGCCCACTGGACTTCGTTCTTAATGATCCTGGGCACGAACTCCTGTTTTAGCCGCTCGCTTCCGTGGTGGAGGATGGTGTTGACGATGACGCCCAGGTTCTTGCCCACAATCGGCGCCTGCGCGGTATGCAGTTCCTGGTTCAGGATGTACTGAGCCAGGGGCATCGTTTGCTCGGTGCCGCCGTACTCCTCCGGGAAGCCCATGGACAACCAGCCCCGGTCTGCCATCCGTGTCACGAAATCGCGCCTCGCAGGCGTGTCGAGCAGGCCTCCGAGCCACGAGGAACGCACCTCGTCCGTGATGTTTTCGGTGATGAATTCCTTGACTTCGTGGCGGAAGGCCTCTTCCTCTTCGGTGAAGGCGAAGTTCATTGACGACCTCCTCGCTGTTTCATCGGACCGCACCCGCCTGGCGAAGGCTCTCTATGTCCTGCGCACGGAATCCCAATTCCCGGAGGAGTTCTTCCGAATCCTGTCCCGCCTCTGGTGGAGGTCGTTGAATCTCACCCGGCGTCTCCGAGAGCTTGACCATGACCCCAACCTCGGCCCTGGCGCTGCCGCCGGGCTGCGGGGAGTCGACGATCAGCTTGCGCCAGCGCAGGTGGGGGTCCGTGACCACTTCGTCGATTGCGTACACGGGGGCGACGCAGGTCTCGGCAGGCATCAGGAGGCTGACCCATTCGTCGCGCGGCCGGGTCTTAAAGATGCGCCGAAACGACTCGAAGATCTCCTCTCGGCGGGCGCCGTCCGCGTACTGCTCGGTAACGTACTCTTGGCACTCGAGGAGGCGGCAGAGGTTCTCGTAAAACCACGGCTCGATGGCCCCCACGCTGACGAACTTCCCGTCGGCCGTCTCGTAGACGCTGTACCACGGATAGAGGCCGGT
>DASSZB010000113.1:0-4598 GCA_035702935.1 Dehalococcoidia bacterium | reverse complement strand
CAGATGTTCCCCGAGGCGTTCTGGTTCGACATAACGATGCTGATCGGGGCGGCCACCATGCTCGAGGCCGTGATCGTTTCCGCTGCTTCGGTGGCCTATCTCCTGCTGAGCCGGCCGAGCCGCGAGATGCGGCCTCAGCATGATCCCAGGCCTGCGCTACCGCGGATGGAGGAACGTCCGCGGCACCTCGGCGCGCCGAACCCCAAGCACTATCTTCGTTGATGCCCCCGGGCGGAAACAGGAAGACGAAGACTGAGCGGGCTGGAGTGTGTTTGGCAGATTCTGTGTTTGCCGGGCTAAGAGCCAGGCCCGTTAAGGTGAGGGGTCAGTTCATGCTGCAGGCGCAGCTCCCGCAATCGCCGCCGCTGCAGCCGCCGCAGCCACCACCGCCGCACCCGGACACGGCGCTGGTCTCGCCATAGCTGTTGCGCGTCACCGCCGCAAAGGTGGACAGGACTCGGTGCGCCCCGCGGTGCCCGGATGGACAATCGGCGGGGTCGTCCATGCGGCTCGACGGCCGCAACTGCTCGAAGCGGGCCTCACAGTGTTCACAGACGTATTCGTACAACGGCATCTTCAGGGTCACCTCTCGTATTGGATGCTATGGGTCACCGGCGATTCGCGTCAATCCCGCGCCGGCGCTGTGCGCTGAAACGGGCCACCCGCTAGAATCTCATTCCGTGAGTGCCTTCACTATCAGGGACGCTGTTCCCGGCGACTTCGATGCAATACTCGACCTCTGGGGACGCATCGACCGCCATACAGGCCTGCCGGACCGCCGGGAGTACCTGCAGACGTTCCACGACTTCGCCCCTGACTTGTTTCTTGTCGCCGAGGCGGACGGGCGCATCATCGGGAGCGTGATCGGCGGGTGGGACGGCTGGCGCGCTCAGATCGCGCGGCTGGCGACGGACACCGGATGGCGACGAAAGGGCGTGGCCCAGGCGCTGGTCACGATGATCGAGGCGCGGCTGCACGCCCGCGGGGCGAATCGCATCTACGCGCTGGTAGACAGGCGCAGCCCGCCGGCCATCCCGTTCTGGGAGTCGTTCGGCTACACCGCGAACGACAATATCATCCAGTACTCGCGGAACCCGGGCGAAGAACCGGGCTGAGTAAAACGAGGGGGCGGGTCTAGAACCCGCCCCCTCGGTCGTTGCTCGCTTCCTGGAATTACTCGAGGTAATCCTTTAGCTTCTTGCTGCGGCTCGGGTGGCGCAGCTTCCGCAGAGCCTTCGCCTCAATCTGGCGGATGCGCTCGCGGGTGACGTTGAACTCCCGGCCGACCTCTTCGAGGGTCCGGCTGCGTCCGTCCTCGAGGCCGAAGCGGAGGATCAGCACCTTCTGCTCGCGCGGCGTCAGCGAGGCGACGACCTCCTGTACCTGCTCTTTCAGGAGCTGGTGGGAGGCGGCCTCCGCCGGCGCCATGGTGCCCTGGTCTTCGATGAAGTCGCCCAGGTGCGAATCCTCTTCCTCGCCGATGGGTGTCTCCAGGGAGACGGGCTCCTGCGAGACCTTGATGATCTCGCGCACCTTCTCAGGCTGGATCTCCATGCCGCGGCCGATCTCCTCGCTGGTGGGCTCGCGGCCGTACTCCTGGACGAGGCGGCGGCTGATGCGGACGAGCTTGTTGATGGTCTCGACCATGTGCACAGGGATGCGGATCGTGCGGGCTTGGTCGGCGATGGCGCGGGTGATGGCCTGGCGGATCCACCAGGTGGCGTAGGTGCTCAACTTGTAGCCCTTGCGGTAGTCGAACTTCTCGACGGCGCGAATGAGGCCGATGTTGCCCTCCTGGATGAGGTCCAGCAGGGACATACCGCGGCCGATGTACTTCTTGGCCACGCTGACGACCAGCCGGAGGTTAGCCTCCGTCAGCCGCTTTTCGGCGCTGAACCCTTCTTCCCGGATGCGGCTGAAGTGCGCCTTGAAGTTGTCTTCGAACGGCCGTAGCCTATCGCCCAGGTCCTCCGGGGGCTCTGCTATCTTGCCACCGGAGCCCATCTCCCTGGTGGCAGCGGCGACCATGTCCGGCGTTATCACGTGCGTAACAACCGAGATGCGCACCTGCATCTTTTCGGCGTCGGATTCCTCGATCTTCAGGCTGGCGGCGAACCGCTGGACCAGCTCGATGTCCAATTCCCCGTCCACCACCCGCCGGAACTGCTCGCTCACTACCAGTTCATCAAGTGGGAGTTTCTCAACCCCAATTGACTTCGTGGCGATCTTGAAGGCATCGCGGATGTCGTAAATGTCGCGCAGCAGACCGGTCAGGATGTCCACTCCGCGGGCATTTCGCCCGTACTTCTCGAAGTGCGCGCTCTCGATGCGGAGGATGTAGTCGCTGTCCTCCATGGCGCGGGCCAGCTTCTTCTCGTCGTCCGCGGTCAGGAGGCTGACCTTCCCGATCTCCCGGAGGTACATGCGGACGGGGTCGTCGATGCCCTCTTCCAGTTCGAGGTCGCCGATCTCCGGCTCGGCCTCCTCCAGCTTGTCCGGCGCCTCGCCCCATTCTTCCATCTCGATGGGCGAGCGGGTGGCCATGCGCGGCACGGCGCCGCCGGACTCTTCATCCGTGATGTCTACTGTGCCTACGAGCGCCGGTCCCGGCGGGTCGTCCGACATATCGTCGCCTTCCAGATCGACGTCTGTTTCGTCCACTGAGTCTTCCAGAAGGTCGTCGGCCAGCCGGTTGCGCCGCTGACGACGCTCGAACATCTCGCGATCTTCCTCAAAGTGGCTAACCATCGATATCCGTGCCAACGGCCTGTCGGCCGTCGTTCCTCTCTCTACCATGCAGCTTCAGTCCTGTCTCCAAATCACGGAGCTGGAGTTCAGCCAGCTCCCTGGCAATTACGTCGTTGCTTTCTTCTAACGCCGCGTTCATGAGGGCTGTTGAGCCGACTTCTTCTTCGCGCGTGGCCAGCTGCGCCGAGACTGCCTGTTTCTCTGCTTCGAGAGAGCGTCGTTCCAGACGCATGACGCAATCCAGGAGCGCTTCGCGGGCCTGCGGTATGTCAAAGACGGGCATCTTCCTCACAATTAGACGTTCGAGGTAGGGCTCCAGTTCCGGAGGCAACTCCCTCTTAACGCCTTCTAGCTCGCCTGCCTGTTTCCAGCAGGCCAGTATCTGGCGGTTTGCCGACTCCCACAGCAGGTCGTCCCGTACTTCCAGCCCATCGGCGCGGAGTTCAGGATAGCGCAACAGGAGTCCGAGAAGGAACTCCTCGCGCGCATCCCCCTTCGGCAGCGCCGTCACGGCCGCGGAGGCGGCGGGTCGCACTGGCTCGCGGGCTTTGCCGCGCGCGAGCGTCTGCCGAAGTAGCGCCGCCAACTCTTCCTCACTCAGGAGGGAGAGCCGTGAAAGCCGCTGGAGGTAGTGGGCGCGTACCACGAGATCGGTCACGGTCTGCAACAGGGGCAGGAACTCCTGAACAAACTGGGACCGGCCACGCGGATCCGTGAGGTCGTGCGCCGCGGCGGCGGCGTCCAGCCGGAAGTCCAGTACCGGGCGGGCCTCAGCGATGAGCTGGGACCACAGGTCCGTATCCTGGCGGATGACGTCGTCGGGGTCGCGCCCCTCGGGCAGGACGGCGATGCGCAGGTTGACTGCGGCCGATTCCTGGTATCCGATGAGTCCCCGCCAGCTAATCACGGGCACTGCGTGCTCGGCCCCATCCAGGGCTTCGCGGACCACTTCGTGGCCGCGCACCATGGCCTGGCTTCCGGCAGCGTCGGCATCCAGGGCGAGCACGATCTCGTTCGCGAGTTTCTTCACTATCCGCACCTGCCTCTCTGTGAGAGCGGTGCCCATCTGCGCGATAACGTTATCGAACCCGTGCTGGTGAGCCGCGATGCAGTCCATGTAGCCTTCAACAATGACGGCGCGGCCTTCGCGGCGGATCCCGGCCTGGGCGCGGTCCAGCGCGTAGAGCACGCCGCCCTTGTCGAAGAGGGCTGTCTGTGAGGTATTGATGTACTTAGGTCCTTCCCCGGAAGGATCGAGGGCGCGGGCGCCAAAGCCGATCACGCGCCCCTTCTGGTCGTTGATGGCGAACATCAGGCGGCCGCGGAAGCGGTCGTGCAGGCCGCGTTCCCCCTCGATGACGAGGCCCGCCTGGAGCATCTCGCGGTCGGTGAAAGCGTGCTTCCGCAGGTGGTCCATCAGCCCTTCCCAGCCTTGCGGGCTGTATCCCAGGAGGAACGTCTGCACCGCGGCGCTGTCGAGACCGCGCTTGTCCAGGTAGTCCCGGGCGTGGGCAGCGGCGTCGCCCTTTAACAAAAGGTCGCGGTAGAAGTGGGCGGCCGCTTCGTTGACGGAGTAGAGGCGCGCCCGCTGCTTATCCTGCTCTTCGGAGACACGGCGTTCCGGGAGGCGGACGCCCGCGCGTTCGGCCAGCAGTCGGAGGGCCTCGGGAAACTCGATGCCCTCACGCTTCATCACGAAGGAGAAGACATCCCCGCCCGTGCCGCAGGCGCCGAAGCAGTGCCAGCTCTGGCGGTCCGGCGAGACGATGAATGAGGGCGTGCGCTCGCTGTGGAAAGGACAGGGCGCCCGGAAGGTACGTCCTGCTTTCTGTAGCGTCACATATTGGCCG
>DASSZB010000103.1:0-4233 GCA_035702935.1 Dehalococcoidia bacterium | reverse complement strand
TCATTCTTTCGCTATTTCGCGCACATTTCTGCCAAACAAACTCCGACTCGGCTGTCGTCCGGCACCCTTAGCGGGCGCTAGAATCCCTTGACGCCACGAGCGAGCTGTGGCTAAATTACAGTGCCCGTGAAGGGCGTCCCCCGGACGTACACCCGGTAACATCGACGGCGCCGCGCCCCCCGGAAGGCCCGGCCGCCAGAAGGAGTTTCGCCCATGGCTGATGCCTCTTCTATTCCCCAGGACCTGGCGCAGGTCGCCGGTGAAAAAGGCATCCCTGTTGAACTGATCCAGCGCGCCCTCGCTCTCGGCTTCCCCGCGGATGCCATCAAGGGCCAGCTGAGCATGCCCGGCGTCACGGCCGAGGCGACCGAGGCCTTCATCGTCGAGCAGGAGCGCATCCGCGCCGGCGGCGAGGTCACCATCCCGCCGCACCTGGCCGCCGCGGCCGCCGAGCACGACTGGCCGGAAGCGTTGGTGGTGCGGGCCCTCAAGCTGGGCGCCCAGGCCGACTTCATGATCAACCAGATCAAGGCCGGCATCACTGCCCAGCAGGCCGAGCGTTTCATCGAGCAGCAAGAACGCGCCCGCGAGGGCGGCGGGATAGCCGCGACCCTGGACCTGGGCTGGATGCACGTGCCCACGGAATGGGGCGTGCGCGTACGCCCAGGCAAGAAGGGGCTGACGATCGGCGGCATCAACGTCGGCACCTACGCGGACATCCCGGACGTTTGGCCCTACCGGACGGAGATGCCGCGCGGCGCTTACCCGATCGCGGGGGTGCCGGCGATGGGCTACTCCATCTTCGAGAAGGCGGAGCTGTGGGCGGAGAACGCGGCCGATCTCTATGAAGAGGCGATCCAGCGCCGCTGGCGCCCCTCCACGGACATTCCCTGGACGACGATGCAGGACCTGCCCGAGGAGACCGAAAAGGCCGTCTGCCAGGTCTGCACGTGGCTGTGCGAGAAGGCGCTGCTGGCCGGCGACGTCACCGGCAAATGGCTGCCCGAGATGTCCTACGGGTACCACGAGATCAAGCTCTACCTGGCCAGCGCGGCCTACGACTACGCGCACCAGTTCGAGGTGTTCCGCAAGCGGGCGCTGTCCAATGGCGGCGGCATGGGACTGCAGAGCCCCGGCTACTTCCACCGCGCACTGATCGACGCTCGCGCCTGGACCGAGGCATCGGCCGCGATGCACATCCTGGACGCCAGCCACACGATGATGGTGCTCCAGATCGGCGAGTACACGGCTAGTAGCGAGGCGGAATCGCAGATCTACCGCTACGCCATGCAGGACGTGGCCCGCCAGATGGCCTACGGCATCCAGCACCTGAAGTTCTTCCTGATGAAGAACCAGCCGCGACGCGCCGAGGTGCACAACTACCCGAACAAGGCCGAGGCCATCTTCATCTTCGAAGACGAGAAGGACGTCCCCCTGCGGGAGGCCCTGACGATCTTGCTGGGAGGCGGCGCCTCGCCGGAGCTGATGGCGGACGGGCACCGCAAGCTCGAGTACTTCCGGGCGCGGTTCGTCCGCGATTACCTGTCGCGGCTGGCAGCAGCCGGCGTGCCGGAGAGGAAAGCGCGGATCAACGTGGCCCTGCGCAAGTACGTGCCCCAGGAAGAGGAGGCGGCGGTCGCAGCCGCCGTCTAAGAACCGCTCGCACAATCGATTTCTGGACAAGGAGAACGAGACAGATGACACAGGAAGTGAAGACCAAGGCCAGTTTCCCCTCAGTCGAGTGGTTCAACGCCATCAGCGAGATCGTCAACGACGACGAGACCTACAAGCGCATCGGCACCTGTGACTCAACGGTGGGGATCAAGGTCCCGGACCTGGGCAAGAATTACGTGATGACGTTCGAGGCCTTCGAGATCTCCGATGTACGCGAGACCGACGCCGCGGCCGCCGAAGATACCGACTTCTGGCTGGAGATGCCGTTCGCGAAGTGGAAAGAGATGATAGAGAACATCAAGAGCAACGGCAAGGCGGACCTCCACCACACGCTGAACACGATCGACCTGGAGGACCCGGAGGGTTTCGCGCGTTCGAACGACGGTTACCGAAGAGACGCGTTCTACCGGTTCAACCAGACGTACCAGTACTTCTTCGACGCCTCGGCCCGAATCGATACGATCTTTCCGTAAGCCGCGAGGTGTGCCGCCGGGGGCGCAGCAAGCCGCGCCCCTACGCTTTGCCCGTCCGCCGGGATAAGAGCCCTCCCGTGGGGGCTCCGTAGGTCAGGCATTCAGCCTGACCACGTGGTTCTGTAGCCCTGAGCGCCGGCTGCGCAGGAGAAGACTGGCCCCGGGCAAAGATTCCGCGCGTGACAGTGAGTTGGTCCCGGAGCGAAGGGTCCGTCCGAGCGATCTCGCTGGCCGGAGTAGTGTACCGGGACCCGGGAGAACGGGCGCCCGTGCACGTGGGCAGGGACTTCAGGGTCCGAGTAGGCCGGTGACACGACGGGCTGTGGCGATGAGGACAGGCCCTTCGTTCCTCAGGGCGACACGGCGGGCTACCGCCGCGCCCCTACGCTTTGCCCGTCCGCCGGGATAAGAGCCCTCCCGTGGGGGCGTCCGTAGGTCAGGCATTCAGCCTGACCACGGAGGCGAGCGCTACCGCAAATCGATGCGGGGGTAGAGGCGCTCCTCGATGCCGGCCAGGACTGCCCCCGCCAGCGAGGCGCCGCCGCGGGCCATCAGGCGCTCGAGCAGCGGGCGGCGCGGCCGGATGTACTGGAGGCGGCGCGGCGTCTTGCCGAGTTCGCCGGCCAGGTCTGTGGCAGTGTCGAAATCGCCGAGCTCGTCGACGAGACCGATCTCCTTGCCCTTAGCCGCCGAGAAGGACTCGCCCGTGGCGTAGCCGCGGACCGTCTCCACGGGCAGGTCGCGCGCGGTGGCGACGGCGCCGACGAACCACTCGTAGTACTCCTCGGTCATGGCCTGCACCTTGGCTTGCTCCTCGGGCGTGGGCTCGCGCCACGGCTGGAACATGCCCTTCAGTTTGCCCTCGTGCGTCATCACCATCTTTACGCCCACGCGGTCCATCAGCTCCTGGATAACCGGCCGCATGAAGATGACGCCGATGGAACCGACCATCGCCGTGGGCAACGCCACGATTCTCTGCGCAGCGGAGGCGATCAGGTAACCGCCGGAGAGAGCGCCGCTCATCACGTACGCCACCGTGGGCTTGCGCGCGGAAAGCTTGCGAACAGCCCGGTAGATGGCGTCGGAGACGGGCGCCGACCCGCCGGGAGAATCGATGTCGAGGACGACGGCGCGCACACGGGGATCTTTAGAGAGCGCCTTGATCGTGCGCACCATCTCCGGGCCGCGGACCTGCAAGCCGATGCCCCCGTGAATCTCGAGAACAGCGATGCGCGGCGACTGCCACGGGAACTGGACTTTGGCGGGAAGGGTCTGGGCCATGGGCGGATTCCTCCTGGGCGGGGGCGTGGTCGATGGGCTTCAAGGAACAGGATAGCAGGCGGCAGGTGTCAGGCGTCAGGCAGGGAGCCTGTCCAGCTCCGCGAGCGTGTCGTCGATGCTGGGGATCTCCCACTGCTGGAAGCCGAGGTAGGCAGAGGCCACCACGCCGTCCTTATCGATGATGAACAGCCCGGGACGCTGGCCGAGTGAGACCATCGCGCTCTTGACGTCGTACTGGCGGAAGACCTTGCGGTCAGGGTCTGCCAGGCAGGGGAAGGGGATGTCGTTCTTCTGGAAGAAGGCCTGCGCGTGCTCCAGCGAGTCAGGCGCGATGGCGATGACCTCCGCGCCGCGCTGTTCGAAGTCCCCTACCCGGTCCCGCAACTGCGAGAGGTGCCGGCGGCAAAACGGTCACCCGAAGCCGCGCAAGAAGACGAGGACGACGGGCTTCCCGCGCAGTCCGGAGAGACGCACCTCTGACCCGTCGATCGCCGTCAGCGCGAAGTCGGGCGCGGGCTGGCCGACGGGGACCGTCTCGGACTCTACCGGCATGGTGGCTCGCATTATGGGGTGAGGACGGAAAGGAGTCAAACGCCGCCCCGGCACCCCTGTGCTATCATCGTTGCGCAATCGGCGTGCCCGGCGGCCCTCATCATGCGGATCATCATCCTCTCTGGCAAAGGCGGCAGCGGCGTTAGCACGCTCACCGCAGCCACAGCCGTTGCCTCGGCGCAGGCCGGAAAGCGGACGCTGGCGTTCGGTCTGGGCCCCGGCCTCGGACACGCTTTCGGCACACGTCTCAGCG
>DASSZB010000041.1:0-2387 GCA_035702935.1 Dehalococcoidia bacterium | reverse complement strand
CGACCTGCTGGAGCTGCTGGAGCGCCTCCGCACCGAGGGAAAGACGCTGTTCGTGGCCACGCACGACCTGTCCTGCGTGGCGGCGGACTTCGACCACGCCGTTCTGATTAACAAGCGGGTCATCGCCTTCGGCCGGCCGGCGGATGTGTTCACGGAAGAGAAGCTGAGCGAGGCGTTCCAGCGGCACCTGTTCGTGCTACCGCAGGGGACGACGATCGTCGGGCCATGAGCGAGATCATCGACTTCTTCCAGGAGCCGTGGACCTTCGAGTTCATGCGGCGGGCGCTGGTGGCGGCGGCGCTGGTGAGCGTGGTGGCGGCTGTGGTAGGGAGCTACGTCATCCTGAAGGGGATGGCGTTCATCGGGGACGCGCTGCCACACGCCAGCTTCGGCGGAGTGGCGGCGGCCTTCGTGCTGGGCGTCAATCTGTACGCCGGCGCTGCCGTTGCGGCGCTGATCACAGCGTTGCTTATCGGGTTCGTCAGTCGGAGGAGCGTGATCAAGCACGATACGGCGATCGGGATCCTGTTCGTGGCCATGTTCGCGCTGGGGATCGCGCTGGTGCAGACTCGGGACAACTACACGGCGAACCTGTTCGAGTTCGTGTTCGGGAACGTGCTGGCGGTGACCTGGAACGACGTCTGGCTGGTGGCGGCGATCGGCGCTGGGGTGCTGGCCTTCGTGCTGCTCTTCTACAAGGAGTTGCTGTTCACTTCGTACGATCCGGCGATGGCGGCGGCGACGGGGCTGCCGGTGGACTGGGTGCAGTACGCGCTGATGGCGATGCTGGCGCTGACGACGGTGATCGCCCTGAAGACGGTGGGGATCGTGCTGGTGGTGGCGCTGCTGATTACGCCGGCGGCGACGGCGCAGCTCCTCACCCGCAGCCTGCCGGGGATGATGCTCGTGGGAGCGGCGCTGGGCGCGGCGGCGACGGTGATCGGCCTGTACGTGGCCTGGTACGCGGACCTGTCGGCGAGCGCGTCGATCGTGTTGACGGCGACGGGGTTCTTCGTGGTGGCGTTTGTGGCAGCGGGGCGCTGGTCGGCGTGGGGGCGAGTGCGGGCCTGAGGCGCCGCCGAGGCTGGAAAGCCTCGGCTACGTGGTGGTTGGGGGTGGTGGTGTGGGTGCAGCAGGGCAGTGCCAGGCCGAACTGTCTGTGTAGAGCGGCGGCGCCGCTGCGAGCATTCTATTGCAGGTGAGGCAGACGTCCGAGTGCGCGCAGTCTAACCCTTGATCTACGGGGTAGAATACGGGCATGTTCACCGAGATCGATGCTTTCCTGCGGTATTTCGACGGCGCGCACCGGCGGACGGTGCGGGATATCACGGCGCTCCCGCCTGAGGCGGAGGATTACCGGCCGGAGACGGGCGAGGGTGAGAACGCGTGGGGGATCTCCGACATAGTCCGGCACATGGCGGGCTCCCGCCTGTACTTCTCGCGGGCCTACAGGGGCGAAGGCTGGGTATTCGACGGGCCGCTGCGGGCCGTGAGCTCGCGCGAGGACTGGATCCCGGTGCTGGAGGAGTCGCTCGTGGAGTTCCGGAGGCGGCTGGAGGGGACGCCGCCGGAATGGCTGGAGCGGCGGGTGCAGATGATCGACACGGAGGGGACGCTGGCCGGGTGGCGGATCCTGATGATGTGCCTGGAGCACGAGGTGCACCACCGCTCGCAGATCGACACGTATGCCGGCCTGCACTCGTGGGAGGTGCCGCACATTTATGGGCGGTCGGCGGAGCAGGTGGGTTGGGAGCAGGCGAGGCAGCGGAAACTGCACGGGAGCTAGGTGTTGGGTGTCAGGTGTCAGGTGTCAGGTGGTAGGTGTCAGGTGTTAGCGCGCTTCGGCCCTTCGACTCGGCCGCTGCGCGGACGGCTCAGGACATGCTTCGATTCCTCAGCCTTCGCTGGCGTTGAGGAGCTGGTCCTTCGATTCCTCAGGATGAAGGGCAGACCTGAAGGTCTGCAGCTACGAGGGGGGCTGCTTAACGCTTGAAGCGGCCACGGGCGCCGCGGATGCGGCCGAGGAAGCCGCCCCACGCGGCCTCGGCGCTGGCCGAGCGCGCGAGGCCCCGCACGCGCTCGGCGATGATGTCGCGGACGCGGCCGTCCTCGCCGGCGTCCAGCCAGTAGCCGTGGTCCTGGGGGCAGACGTCCAGCTCCAGGTTGTAGGCCCGGTAGTTGAAGGCGGTCATGCGCTGGCCGCAGACGGGGCACTTGAGGTCGCCCTTGTGCTCGCCGAATTCGATGGTGGCGCGCCGTTCTTCTTCGGTGGAGGCGACCGTGGACTCCAGTTGGTCGAGCTCATGGAAGTCCAGCCAGCGTCCGTTGCAGGAAGGGCACTGGTCCACGTCGATGCCTAGCAGTGTTTGTGTGGCAAGCGGTGTGTC